>NZ_JBHVDM010000047.1:37052-51043 GCF_042802775.1 Nocardia sp. NPDC057455
GCCATGGCCACGATGCCTACCGCGACCAGGATGATGCCCGGCCAGTTGCGGGCGTCTTCGATGGATTCTCCGGCGTGGCTGCGGTTGGTGCGCGTGTCGTCCGGAAACGTGTGAGTCCGGGGTGCGTGCTGCTCTCCGGCGCCGGATCCCGCGGTCGGCTCGTTCGGTGCTGGCAGCATCGGATGTCCTTTCTGCTGAGCGGCAACGATTTCGGTGCACCGGCGGCCCGGGGCTCGAGTGCTCGAGCCGGGCCGTCCGGAGCGGTCGTACCGGTCGGATGCCCGCGTTAACGGATCCGAAACGGGGGTACGACGTCAGCGAGTCGCCCGATTCGGGCCGCTCATACCGGTAAAGAAGTCCCAGGAGGATCCCGATGACAACAGCACGGGACATCATGACCGCGAATGTGGAATGCGTCCGGTCCAGCGACACGGTGGTCGCCGCCGCGCAGCGCATGGCGGAGTTGAACGTCGGCGCCTTGCCCATCCGCGGCGAGGACGACAAGCTGAAGGGAATGCTCACCGACCGCGACATCGTCGTCAAGGTGATCGCTCAGCGCAAGGACCCGCTCGGCGTCGACGCGGGCGAACTCGGAGGCGAGTTGGTCACCGTCGAAGCCGACGACGACGTGCGCAAGGTCATGTCGGTGATGTCGCAGCATCAGGTACGCCGCGTACCGGTGCTGGACAAGGGCCGGCTGGTCGGCATCATCGCGCAAGCCGACGTCGCGACCGCCGTCGACAACACTCGATCGGGCAGCACCGTGGAGGCGATTTCGACCGACTTCTGAGTTCGGCGTCTGCTCACACCGCGGCAGGCTGCATGTCGTAGACCGCGTACGCCGCTCGGATCACCGGCTGGGCGACATTGCGCACCCGGATGCCGCCCGGCGTGGTGCCGCGTTCGGTCCCCGCGTGCGCGTGACCGTGCAACGCGAGGTCGGCGCCGTGTTCGTCGATCGCCTCGCCGAGCAGGTAGGAACCGAGGAACGGATAGATCTCCCTCGGTTCGCCGTGCAGCGTGTCGCTGATCGGGGAGTAGTGCGTTAGCGCGACGGTGACGTCGGTGCGCAACGTGGCGAGGGCCGCACCCAGGGCGGCGGCCACGTCCACGGTGTGCGCGGCGAATTCGCGCATCAGTGGTTCACCGAAAACGCTCGCGCATTTGCCCGCGAATCCGCCGCCGAAGCCTTTCGTGCCCGCGACCCCGAGCGTGCTGCCGTCCACGTTCAACGTCACGGAGGTGCCTTCCAGAACGGTGATGCCGTGGTCGGCCAGTACGGTGGCGATCTCGTGTTCGGCGTCGCCGTGATAGTCGTGATTGCCCAGGACGGCCACGACCGGCACGCCCAGGTCGGCGAACTCCGCCGCGACCACCCGACCTTCGTCGGCGGTGCCGTGGCGCGTCAGGTCGCCCGCCAGCAGGAGCGCATCGGCTCGCTCGGACAGGCCCTCCAGGGCGGGCCGCCATTGCCCGCGCGCATCCACGCCGAGATGTACGTCACCGACGGCGGCTATCCGCATGCGGCTCAACTCCTTTCGGGTCCGTCCGGCGCCAGCGTCTCGGTTTCGACGGGGGCCGTGGGACGGGTGACATGGACGTCGTTGTGGATCCGCGCGTGCGGCAGCTGCTCGTGCACGACGGTGTCCATCTGCTGTTTACAGTTCTCGCTGCTCACCTCGCCGCTGAGCACCACGACGTCGCCGCGAATGGTCACCTGCACACCGAGCTCGGCGGTGCGGGGATCCTCGGCCAACGCCCGGCGCAACCGTGCGACCAGGTATTGCGGCTGCTCCATCTATTCCACCTTTCCGGTGCGGGTGATGCCCAGATCGTCGAGCAGGCCCATGAAGGCCCGCGCGTAGGGCGAAGCCTTGGTCTGTTCCCGGACCGCCTCCCAGTCCACCTGTTCGCGCAGGTCGCGCGCGATGTGCAGAATCGGGCTGAGATCCAGGCGATGCGCGTCGAAGACGAGCATCTTGTCCACCATCAGGTCGGTGCCGCTGATCACCGGGGCCTTCGCCGGCCCGATCCGCATCTCGGTGGCCCGGTCGAGCAGATCGTCGGTCACGTCGCGATCGTTCGGACGATGGATGACATCGACGAGAATGTCGTCGGCGTAGACCTTGCGCAGCCAGTTCTCCGGCGGGTCGCACACCCGCAGGCCCGCGCGAGCCAGGGTATGGATCGCCCGCGCACTGTCCTCTGGTTTGACGAAGATGTCGACGTCGTGCTGGGAGGTGGGACCGCCACGGGCATAGACCGCGCAGCCGCCCGCCACCGCGAATCGGATATCTGTCGCGGCCAACGCGTTCACCGTGCGGGTGAGCGCATGCAGCAGCTGATCGGTGGTAACGGCCATGCAGCGGTGGTACCCGGCAGACACCGGGTTAATCGACGGTTCACCGGGTATGCGTCCGGATATTCGGAGGGCCCGCGCGGCATCGCACCGGGTTTCGCACTTCTCCGGACCACCGGCCCGGGACGGGAAGGAGCGATACATGCCCAAGACCACAGCACGCGGCGACGTCGAGCAGTCGGAGCTGCCGAGCACGCTGAAGCGGTCGGAAGCGAAGGCTCAGCGCACCTTCGCCGAGGCGCACGATGCCGCGTTCGAACAGTACGGCGGCGATGAGCAGCGCGCCTACCGCGTCGCCTACGCCGCGCTGAAGCACAGCTACGAGAGAGTCGGCGACCACTGGGAGCCGAAGGCCCGCCGCGGTCCCTCCGACGAGCGCGCCGAACACCGTGGCCCGAACGCGCGGGGCGAGACGGCCGAAGGCGTCGACGCCAACGCGTCCAAGGAACATTTGCTCGACATCGCCCGGCGATTGGACATCTCCGGCCGCTCGCGGATGACCAAGGCCGAACTCGTGGAGGCGATCGAGAAACGCAATCGCCGGGAGGCCGCGCGTGCCCGAGGGTGAGGACGACGCCTGGGCACGCCGTGCCCGTGGCGAGACCGAACTCGAACGACTGGACCGGAACTGGGGCAGCCTGGTCCAGGAGTTGCGTGTCGTGCAGACCGGCGTGCAGTTCCTCTTCGGGGCTTTGCTGGTGCTGCCGTTCCAGGCGTCGTTCGGCACGCTTTCCTCAGGTATGCGAACGCTGTACATAGCCACTTTGGCCGCCGTACTAGGGGCGACGGTGTTCCTGATCGCGCCGGTGTCCTGGCACCGTATCCTGTTCCGCCGCCACCGCTTGGGCAATGTGGTCGCGGCGGCGCACCGGTGCGCGATGGCAGGCGTCGCGTTGCTGGGGCTCGCGTTGATCGGCGCGGTGGTTCTCGTGGTCGACTACGTAGCGGGGACGGCCGCGGCAGTAGCGACCTGCGTCGTCTCCATCGCGTTGTTCGTGGTGATGTGGCTCATCGCGCCGTGGCGCTGGCGCAGCGGCTCCGAGGACGTCCGCGCCGACCGCTCCTGAGCCGACCACTGCCGGGTCAGCGAGCCCAGGAAACGACTTCTCCCGCGTGGGCGGGGGCACCGCGGTGGTAGGCGCTGAGCGTCTCGGTCGCGACCCGATCCCAGGAATTCCGGCTCGCGGCCCGCTGATAGCCTGCGGCGCCCCAGGTTTCGCGTAGCGTCGAGTCCGTGAGCAGGGGGCGCACCGCCCGGACGATCGCGTCGGGCTCGGGTGGGGCGACGAATCGTCCGGTCACGCCGTCGACCACCGTGTCCAGCAGGCCGCCGACGGGCGTGGCGATCACCGGCTTGCCGCAGGCCATCGCTTCCAGGGCCACCCGCCCGAACGGCTCGTACCAGGGCGTGCAGAGCACCACGTCCGCCGAGCGGTACAGCCGCGGCAGCATCGGCCGCGTCACCGATCCGGCCAGCCGGAGACGCTCGCGCACACCGTGGTCCGAGGCGAGGCGGCGCAGCCTGCGACCTTCGGCGTCGTCCTCGTCGTCGGCGGCCGGGGCGCCCACGATCACCAGTTCCGTGTCCGGAAGGTCCGCCAGCGCTCGGATCACCGGGTCGAATCCGCTGCGCCGCACCAACTCTCCGGCCGCGAGCAATCGGTGTGTGGCGTGCCGGTCGGCGGCCGCGCCCTCCGGAGTGAACGCGGTGAGGTCGACACCGTGTGGCACGATCGTGGTCCGGAACCGCGGCACACCCATCCGGGCCAGCTCCGCGACCTCGTCGGAGCATGTGGCCACCACGTGCGCGGCCCGCGTCGCGATGAGCCGCTCGAACCGAATGCGTGAGCGTGGACTCGGGTCGGCGAGCCCTTCGCAGCGCCGCTGCACGGTGCCGAGGCCGTGGAAGGTCAGTACCACCGGGATGCCGTGGGCGCGCGAGGCCAGCTCGGCGGCGAGCCCCGATTTCCAGTAGTGCGCGTGCACGATATCCGGTCGTTCGGCGGCCCAGTGCCGCCGCAGGACCGTGCCGAAATCGCCGAGGTAGGGCAGCGTCCGATCGCTCGGCAGGGGGGAGGGCGGTCCGGCCGAGACGTGCACCACGCGATAGCCGCCCTGGGCGAACAACTCGGCGGGGGCGCGTGGACCGATGCGCCGGGTATACACCGTCACCTCGTGCCCACGGCGCGCGTACGCCGCCGACAATTCGGCCACGTACGCACCGCGGCCACCCCCGTCGGCAGGGCTGCCTTCGGCGAGGGGGCTGGCGTCTTCGGAAACCATGGCAATCTTCACCGGGTGCTCCGTTCTCGTCGCGGGCGCGTGCGGGCGCGCTCTTCCGCGCGCTTGCCCTACGACCGGCATCGCGTGATGTTCGGGAATATGTCGGGGATATGCCCGGAGGCGGGACGATGAAACCCCACGTCAGCGGTCAAATCACCATCCGAACGGTCGGTTTTTCCCGGCGACAGGCCCACCGGCGAGGGGTCACGTTCTCCTACCGAACGCTGTCGGGAACGTGTGGGCCGTGCCACACTGTAGGAAGGTTGAGATCACAGCCGACCCCGGTTCGACGCACTCGGCGCAGCCGGTCGATGGGACGGCACGGCAACCGATTCGCGCTCGCGCCACCCTCGTCCCGGTCGCCGCGGAGGACTGGATACCCCCTACTCGGGAGGTTCGACTTGTCTGCCATTTCTCTGCTACGAGAGCATGCCGAGGGTGTGCATCTCAATGGTTCGGGACCGGGACCTCGTCGGGACAACCGGTTGTGGGCACAGCGGGTGGATCGTCGCCGCGAATGCGTCGTGGTCCGAGTCGAAGGCGAGTTGGACGCCGCCGTGTCGGCCGAGTTCTTCGAGACGGTCGAGCGGGCGTTGCAGTCACCGTGCGATGCGGTGGTGATCGATCTGCGGGCGGCGAGGTTCTTGAGTCTGCGCGCGGCCGATCGGCTCGGCGCGCTGCGCAGGGACGCGGTAGGCCGTCCGGATCTGCGGATCGTCGCGGGCGGACCCGGAGTGGAGCGCGCACTCGAGGTGACCGGCGTGCGGTCGTTGTTCTCCCGCTACCAATCCATGCGGAACGCTCTGGACGCCTGAGCCGGAGGCCCCGGAGCCCGTGCTCGCGGTGTGACCCCCGATCCGGTCACACCGAGCGCACCGGCATCGGATACTTCTGCGGTGAGTGAAAGCAGGTCGGTCCAGCCCGAGGAAGCCCTCGCGCTGGACCGGGTGATCGGTACGGGAACGCCGCAGAGCGTCGGTGGTTTCAGCTTCTGGTTCGACGACCAGCGATGGGAATGGTCGCATGAGGTCGCGGCGATGCACGGCTACCGACCGGGGTCGGTGACGCCGACGACGGAGTTGTTGCTCACGCACAAACACCCCGACGATCGCGAGGCGGTGGCCAGCGCCTTGGCGCGATCGATCGCCGACGCCGAACCGTTCTCCAGCAGGCATCGCATCATCGATACCGCGGGCGCCGTGCATCACGTGATCCTGGTCGCGGATCGGATGATGGACGAGGAGGGCCGGGTGGTCGGCACCTCGGGGTACTACATCGACGTCACCGACACCCTCGCCGAACACCGCCAGGAGACGCTGGACGACGCCCTACCCGAGTTGTACGCCGCCCGATCGGTGATCGAACAGGCGAAGGGGGCGCTCATGCTGATCTACGGCGTCGGTCCCGAGCAGGCGTTCCGGGTGCTGAGCTGGCGATCGCAGGAAACCAACGTCAAGCTGCGGACACTGGCCGCGCGGTTGGTCGCCGATCTGCCCGGCCTGACCGGTGTCCCACCCGGGCTGCGGACCGAATTCGACCATCTGCTGCTCACCGCCCACGAGCGCATCGACGCCGACTGACCCGCGTTTCGATCCGGCCGCGGCGGGTACGTCCTCGACGAGGAACGCGGCGGTATTTCTGCTCCACAGTCCGCGGCGCCTGCGGTGTTCCGGTGGTCGAGGGAACCCGCAGCGGTATGCAGGCCACGGTGGAGTGGCTGTGAGGACAAGGTGGTGATGGGCAAATGGGGGAGTGGACTTCCCGATCCTTTACCGACACAACGACTACGACTATCGGTGTACGGGTGCCCGCCCGGCTGGAGCAGCTGACCATGCTGCGCGCGCTCGCCGAGACCGTTGCCCTCATCGCCGACTTCGCCTTGGACGAGGTGACCGACATCCGGCTCGCGCTCGACGAGGTGGCGACCTCGCTCATTCTCGACGCTGCGCCTGGATCGACGATCGACTGCGAATTCACCTACGACACCGACAAGATGTTCGTGCACGTCTCGTCGGTCGCGGTCACCGAGTCGGTGGTGGGCCATGCCGGGCTGGGCTGGCATATCGTGCGCACGCTGACCGACTCGATGGCCGCCGCGCAGGGCTCCTACGACAGCGTGCACGGCGGATATCCCACAGTGATCGATTTCAGCTGGGTGCGGGGTGCCCGCAATGGCGGGTGAACCGAGGTCGCGGGGGGACACCTACGACAACATCGAGCCGCTGTTCGAGAAGATCGCCGCCTTGGACCCCGGCGACGCGCGCCGCGAGGCCATGCGCCGGGAGCTGATCGAACGCTGCCTGCCGCTGGCCGAACACATCGCCAGGAAGTTCTCCGGGCGCGGCGAGAACTTCGACGATCTGCTGCAGGTGGCGCGCCTGGGGTTGGTGCAGGCAGCAGACCGTTTCGACGTGTCGCGCGGCTCGTCGTTCCTGTCCTTCGCGGTTCCTACCATCATGGGCGAGGTCCGGCGGCATTTCCGGGACAACACGTGGGCCGTCCGGGTGCCGCGCCGGACCAAGGAGATCCAGCTGAGCATCGGGCCCACGGTCGAGGCGCTGTCGCAGCGGCTGGGCCGGATGCCCCGTGCCAGGGAGATCGCGGCCGAGTTGGAGGTCGATCTCGTCGAGGTGACCCAAGCGCTGATCGCGGGCAACGCCTACCAGTCGGCGTCGATCGACGCGGTCGCCGGGGAGGACTCCGAGAGCGCTCCGCAGCCGCTGCTGGACAGCCTCGGCATCGAAGAGCCCTCCTATCACCTCGTCGAGGACGTGATGGCCGTCCAACCGCTGCTCGGCGAACTCCCTGAACGCGAGCGTCAGGTGCTGATCATGCGATTCTTCGAATCGTTGACGCAGAATCAGATCGCCGAGCGGCTCGGGGTCTCGCAGATGCACGTCTCGCGCATTCTGTCCAGGACCTTGAATTCGCTGCGCGAGCAAGCACTGCGGGATTGAGCGCAGGTCGGCTACACCGGATTCGGCGGAACCGGATCCGGCGACGGCCCTGGCAGGCCGGGGTCGGGTGACGGGTGACCGGGGTCCGGTACCGGAGGCGTCGGCGCGGGCCCAGGTGCCGGCGGGCTTGGCGTGGGCCCGGGCACCGGCGGCAGGGGATTCGGATCAGGTTCCGGCGGAACGGGATTCGGCTCCGGGATGGGGTCCGGCTCGGGAATCGGCGGCACCGGATCCGGCTCCGGAATGGGCGGCACCGGATCCGGCTCGGGGGTGGGCGGGACCGGCTGTGCCGCGCTGTGACTGGACATGCCAACTCCTTCTCGTTCGGGCGAACATCGGCCGGTTACCCATCGGTCGCCGGACGAACCGGTCCGTGCGCGCCGCACCCGCGGTCCGGCCGACCAGTTTGCGGAAGATCTCCGACGGGTATCAAGACAGGAACCGGACAACAGATGCCGATGGCTCGAGGAGCTCGTCATGACCGACCAGCGCCGCCCAGGCACCCGGAATCCGCGGTTCGGACCGGGTGGGCCAGGGTCGTCGCATGCTCGCGGGATTTCCGTCACGAGAAATCACGAGATCATCCGCCGCTGGGCCGAACAGCGCGGCGCTCGGCCCGCGACTGTGCCGGGCAGCGAGTACGACGGACGGCTCGGGGTGCTGCGTTTCGACTTCCCCGGGTACGGCGGTGCGGTGCTGCGCCGGGTCGGCTGGGACGAGTGGTTCGCCACGTTCGATGCGCGCGAATTACGCTTCTGGTACCAGGAGCCCGGCGCCGACCGTCCGCAGAGCAACTTCAATCGTCTGGAACCGCCGCGATAGCCGGTGGGCCGCTGGCGCTGCCGTGAAACCGATCACCGTCGCACCTACGCGATCGACGCAACCGAAGTATGTGACGCACAGCACGCTGTTCTGATGAGCTCCGCGCTCCGTTCTGTCTGCCTCACAGGTTGCGGCTTGTTCGATCGTTCGATCGAAATCATGTGTCTACAAAAGCTTTTCGGAGCTGGCGTGATCCACTGTGCGCTGCACCCGGCATAGTGAGAGCCGACCCGTGCCACCGCCCCGCTGCCCGGCGCGCCGGGCGGGCGTATAGCGTCGATCGGAGTACGAAGAGGCCTCGCACCGGTCTGCCGGATGTTTACCGGCCGGACGCAGGGGTACTCGTATCCGAGCAAAGGTTGCTCGAAAAGCGGAAGGTCGCGTCGGTATGGGGATGCGGTTATCCGCATCGTGGCGCGCTTCCGCATGTCTGCAAGGGATAAGGTCTTGAGCGCAAACCTGATGATCGTGGAAGACGACGACCGGGTCCGTGGTGCGTTGCGGCTCGCTATGGAAGACGAGGGGTACGACGTCGACGAGGCGGAGGAAGCCGAGGACGCGCTCACTCATCTGCGCAGCAATGGTGTTCCCGATGTGATGATCGTCGATCTGATGCTCGGCGGCATGGACGGATTCGAATGTATCCGCGAGATCCGCCGCGACCATGACGTCCCGATCATCGTGGTCAGCGCCCGCGACGACACTCACGACGTGGTGGCCGCGCTGGAGGCAGGCGCCGACGATTTCGTCACCAAGCCGTTCGAGATCAAGGAGATCACCGCCCGCATGCGCGCGGTGCGTCGCCGGTCACGGCTTCCCGCCGAACGGGAGACACCCCAGGAGATGGTGCTCGAGGCCGATGACACGGCTCCGCTGGTCCTGGCGCAGGACAGCGGAGTGGTGCGCCGAGGCGACGAGGAGATCCGCTTGACGCTCACCGAGTTCCGTTTGCTGTGCGAGCTGGCCGAATCACCGGGCCGGGTGCTCAGCCGCACGGTGCTGCTCGAGCGTGTGTGGGACCGCGGGTTCTTCGGCGACGAACGGATCGTGGACGTGCACATGCGCAGGTTGCGTACGAAAATCGAACGGGATCCGTCCGATCCACGCGTCGTGGTGACGGTGCGCGGACTCGGCTACCGCCTCGATGTGCGGCGCTGAGCGCTTTCTCGACGCCGAACGCTGGAATCCGAACGCTTGGAGCCTGCGCGCCCGGGTGACCGCCGTGTTCGCGACGATCGCCGCGCTGATGTCGCTGGTCCTGGTCGTTTCGGTGTTCATGATCAGCCGTGGCTATCTGGAAGCGCAGCGACCGCGCGCGAGCAACGAGTCGCCGGGCGACCTGAACGCCGATCTCGAACTGCTGCGCAATGTGCTGATCGGCTGCGCCGTCGTGGTGACCCTGATCGGCGCGGCGGTCGGCTGGTGGGCGAGCAGGCGGGTGCTGACACCACTGCACCAGCTCGCGGGCACCGCCGCGCGGATCGCCTCGGGCGACCTCGACCAGCGCTTGCCCGCCACCGGTGACCAGGACCTGGCGATCACCGTCGAGGCGTTCAACACGATGGTCGACTCGCTGCAACGGCGCATCGAGCGGGAGCACCGGCTCTTCGGTGATGTCAGCCATGAGCTGCGCACGCCGCTGACCACCTTGATGGCCAGTGTCGACGTGCTCAACCGGCACCGCGGCGATCTGCCGGAACGATCGCAGCGGGCACTCGGACTGGTCACCGCCGAAGTGGAGCACCTGCGCAAGCTGCTGGACGATCTGCTCGCCCTGGCGCGGGTAGAAGCCCGGATGCACCACGGCGACGCCGAGCCGCTGTCGGTGCGCGACCTGCTGGTGCACACCCTGGCCGACCGCCGCTACCCGGGCGAGCTGCTCACGGTGCGCCAAGACGTCACCGTGCGCGGCCGCAAGGTGGAGCTGGAGCGAGCGGTGGCCAACCTGTTGCACAATGCCGAGCGGCACGGCGGCGGAGTGGTCGCGGTCACCGTCGACCGCGACGGCACCGAAGCCGTGCTCACCGTGGACGACGCCGGTCCCGGCGTAGCGCCAGGGGACCGCAACCGGATATTCGAACGCTTCGCGACCGTCCGCAGCGGCCGCCGCTCGCCCGATGGGACGGGCATCGGCTTGGCGTTGGTCGCCGAGACGGTCGCCACACACGGTGGCCGGGTGCACTGCACCGACCGCCCGGGTGGGGGCGCGCGCTTCGTCGTGCGGTTACCCCGGCTCGGCGACATCCATCCGTAATACGACCGTAAAGAAGTCGACTGGTTCACCTCAAAGTCGCTTCGTAAGCCTGGATAAGTACTGCTGATCGACGAGGGAGTTGTATGTCACTGCCAACCCTGTCCCCAGCGGAGATCGAGCGATCGCGCGTCGGCAACGCCGCGGCCGCTCTCGGAGCCGCCCCGACTCGGAAGGGCACCGTTGCGGCCGTGGTCCTGCGCACGCCTCGCTTGGGCGACGGTGCTCCTATGTGGCGCATCGCGAAGGATTCCGCGGTGCTCGACCTCAATTCGAGTTACGCGTACCTGATGTGGTGCCGGGATTTCGCCGGAACGTCGGTGGTCGCAGAACTGGACGGCCGCGTCGTGGGCTACGTGATCGGATTCGTCCGCCCGCAGGCGCCCGACACCGTCTTCGTCTGGCAGATCGCGGTGGACCGCGCACAGCGCGGCCGCGGCATCGGCGCCGAGCTGCTCCACACGTTGCTCAACAGTGTTGCCGCGCAAGGCGTTTCGGTACTGGAGACGACCATCTCGCCGGACAACGCCGGTTCCATCGCCCTGTTCACGTCGGTGGCGGCCGCCCGGGACGCGGAGCTGACCAAGCGCCCGCTGTTCGACGCCGGTGTCTTCCCCGACAGCCACGCACCCGAAGACCTCTACCACATCGCCCCGACCGCCCGCACCACCGAGGAGGATCACCGATGATCAACGCCGACACCACCGTTTTCGAGAGCCTGGAGTCGAACGTGCGCGGTTATTGCCGTGCCTGGCCCACCGTGTTCACCACGGCGAAGGGCAGCTGGCTGCGCGATGAGGAAGGCAAGGAGTACCTGGACTTCTTCGCGGGCGCCGGTGCGCTGAACTACGGCCACAACAACGACGTGCTCAAGCGCTCGCTGCTGGACTACATCGCCGGCGACGGCATCACCCACGGTCTGGACATGTCCACCGCGGCCAAGCGGGACCTACTGGAAACCCTGCGCGACACCGTGTTCACCCCGCGCGGCCTGGACTACAAGGTCCAGTTCCCCGGCCCCACCGGCGCCAACGCGGTCGAGGCCGCGCTCAAGCTGGCGCGCAAGGTCACCGGTCGCGAGACCATCGTCAGTTTCACCAACGCGTTCCACGGTATGACCCTCGGCGCGCTGTCGGTCACCGGCAACGCGGCCAAGCGCGCCGGCGCCGGAGTGCCGTTGGTGCACGCCGCGCACATGCCCTACGACGGCTACTTCGACGGCACCACCGCCGACTTCCAGTGGATGGAGAAGGTGCTCGACGACACGTCGTCCGGATTCGACCGCCCGGCCGCGGTGATCGTGGAAACGGTGCAGGGTGAAGGCGGCGTCAATGTCGCCCGCGCGGAGTGGCTGCGTCACCTCGCCGGCCTGTGCGCGGAGCGGGAGATCCTGCTGATCGTCGACGATGTGCAGATGGGCTGCGGCCGCACCGGGCCGTTCTTCTCCTTCGAGATCGCGGGCATCACCCCCGACATCGTCACCCTGTCGAAGTCGATCGGCGGCTACGGCCTGCCGATGGCGCTGGTGCTGTTCAAGCCGGAACTCGACGAGTGGTCGCCGGGTGAGCACAACGGAACATTCCGCGGCAACAACCCCGCGTTCGTCACCGCGACGACCGCACTGCGCCACTACTGGTCCGACGACGCCCTGCAGAAGTCGACCGAGGTCAAGGGCGAGAAGATCGCCCGCACCCTAGGGGAGCTGGCCGGATACTTCTCCGGAGTCTCGACCCGCGGACGCGGATTGGTGCAGGGCGTGGTGTTCGACGATCCCTCGCAGGCGGGCAAGGTCTGCCAGATCGCCTTCGAGCGCGGGCTGCTGGTGGAGACCTCCGGTTCCACCGACGAGGTGGTCAAGCTGCTGCCCCCGTTGACGCTCACCGACCAGGAACTCGACCAGGGTTTGCAGATCCTCACCGGCGCCGTCGAGTCGGTGTGCGGCGGAATGGGGGCGATGGCATGATCGTGCGCAGCACCGCGGAGATCACCGGCACCGAGCGCGACGTGGCGGGCGAGGGCTGGCGCAGCAAGCGCATCGTCCTCGGCGGCGACGGCGTCGGCTTCTCCTTTCACGAGACCACCATTGAGGCGGGGACGGTGCACGAGTTCCACTATGTGCATCATGTGGAAGCCGTCTGGCTCGTCGAGGGCGAGGGCACGCTGACCGATCTGGACAACGGCGTCACCTACGAACTCGCACCCGGCTCGATGTACCTGCTCGACGGGCACGAGCGGCACCGCTTGGAAGTCCGCACCACGATGCGGATGATGTGCGTGTTCAACCCGCCGGTCACCGGGCAGGAGGTTCACGACAGCAACGGCGTCTACCCGCTGGTCGCCGCGACGATCGGAGGTTGAGAGCACCGATGGTTGCGCAGCACACCGAAACCCCGCCCGAGACGGCCCGCTACGACCGCTACCCGACCCGTCTCGGTGCGCCCGCTCCGCATCTGGAGCGCGCCGACCCCGCGGTGTGGGGAGAGGTCGAGAGCCCGGAACTCGCCTCGTTCGACGCCGACGGGTTCGCCATCCTGGACCAGCTGCTCACACCCGAGGAAGTGGCCGAATTCAGCGGCGAGGTCAGCAAGCTCGCGAACGACCCGGCCCTGCGCGACGACGACCGGGTCATCGTGGAGAAGTCCTCGAATCGGGTGCGCTCGGTCTTCGAAGTGCACCGGTTGAGCGAGGCGATCGCCGAACTGGTGCGTCAGCCGCGGGTGCTCCGGCTCGCCGAGCAGGTGCTGGGGTCGCCGGTGTACGTGCACCAGAGCCGGGTGAACTACATGCCCGGCTTCCGCGGTGCCGGTTTCTACTGGCACTCCGATTTCGAGACCTGGCACGCCGAGGACGGTATGCCCGCGCCGCGCGCGGTGAGCCTGTCGATCGCACTGACCGACAACTATCCGATCAACGGCAGCCTCATGGTGATGCCGGGCTCGCACCATACCTTCGTGCCGTGCCTCGGCAGCACCCCGGCCGAGCACTATCGGGAGTCGTTGCAGGAGCAGGAGATCGGCGTGCCGACGACCGACGACATCACCGCGTTGGCCAACCGATACGGGATCAGTCAGTTCACCGGCCGGGCGGGCTCGGCCCTGCTGTTCGACTCCAACCTCATGCACGGGTCGTCGAACAACATCACGCCGTTCCCGCGCTCGAACATCTTCGTGGTGTTCAACAGCGTGCACAACACGCTCGTCGAACCGTTCGCCGCACCCGCGCCGCGACCGGCCTACATCGGCAGCCGCGACTTCACGCCGCTGTCGGCTTGAGTCAGAGCCGCCTCGCGCGTGCGGCTCGCCCACCCGCCGGGCGAGCC
>NZ_JBHVDM010000048.1:0-50060 GCF_042802775.1 Nocardia sp. NPDC057455
TCCTCGGGATAACGCCTTGGCACGAACAAGTCTCCTTCGACGACTTCGTGACCAAGAGTCAAGCAAACCAACTCCGGAAAACCGGGGGAACATCACGCCGACCGAGACATTGCGGGAGATCTACCGCTACTTCCACGCCGAGGAGCAGAAGCACGCCAACGCCGAGCTGGCGCTGATGCGCCGGTGGGGCATGCTCGACGGCGACGAGATCCCGCAGCCGAACGTGAACGTCAAGCTGGTGATCGACTTCCTGGACAAGTACTCCGACGACATGTCACTGTCGTTCCTCGGCACCGTGATCCCGATGCTGGAGGTCGCGCTGGACGGCGCCCTGATCAAGTTCATCATGGACGAGATCGAGGACCCGGTCTGCCAGGAGGCGTTCAAGAAGATCAACTCCGACGAATCCCGGCACCTGGCCGTCGATTTCGCCGTGATGGATCTGCTCGGGCACGCGGAGGCGCGCAAGCTGTTCATCGACCTGGTCGGCGGCTGGGCCAAGCCCTCGCTGATCATCGGCGTGCTGAGCTATGTGCCGCTGCTGAACAAGATGCGCGACAACATCGTCGCGATGGGTGTCGACGAGGAGAAGCTCTACGGCGCGCTCAAGCGGTACGCGAACGTCGGCGAGCGCAGCGAATTCGCGCGCCGGTTGCCGATGTACCAGATCGTGAAGACGCACGGCGGCTGGGTGATCGACCGCGGCCACCCCTATCACCTGGTGGCCGACGCGCTGGTGAAGATCACCGGATTGCTGCCGAGGGCACTGCTGCGCACCAACCCGACCTGGTCGAAGGAACTGACCTACGAGCCCGCGGCATGACAGGGGACCCGATGAGCACACACACCCTCGACGTCGCCGTGATCGGCGGCGGGTTCGCCGGAATCGGCACGGCCATCCGGCTGAAGCAGCGCGGCATCCACGATTTCGCGATCTTCGAGCGCGGCACCGCGATCGGCGGCACATGGCGCGACAACACCTATCCCGGTGCGGCGTGCGACATTCCCTCGCGGTTGTACTCCTACAGTTTCGCGCCGAACCCGGATTGGTCGCGCACCTACTCCGGAAGCAACGAGATCCTCGGCTACATCGAGGCGATGACCGCGGAATTCCGGCTCGGACCGCACCTCCGCTTCGGGCACAACGTCACCGGCGTCGTGTTCGACGAACAGGCCGGAGTCTGGCAGATCGCGATCGAGGGCCACGCGGACCCGATCCTCGCCCGCACCGTAGTGCTGGCGTCCGGGCCACTGGCCAACGCCAGTCTCCCGGACATCCGTGGCATCGAGACCTACCAGGGTCACAAGATCCACAGCGCTCGCTGGGATCACGACTACGACTTCACCGGCAAGCGAGTCGCGGTCGTCGGCACCGGGGCCAGTGCGGTCCAGATCATTCCGGAGCTGGTCGACAAGGCCGCCTCGGTGAAGGTGTTCCAGCGCACGCCCGGCTGGGTGCTGCCGCGGGTCAACCGGCAGACCAACGGCCTGACCAAAGAGCTCTACCGCCGCGTGCCCGCCGCGGAACAGCTGGCCCGGCGCGCCTGGTTCTACGGACACGAGTCGGTGGCGCTGGGCGTGGTCTGGAACACGCCGCTGACCAGGGTGGTCGAGCTGGTCGGCAAGGCCCAGCTGCGCAGGCAGGTCAAGGACCCATGGCTGCGCCGCCAGCTCACCCCGGACTTCCGGGCCGGCTGTAAACGCCTGCTGATGACCGACGACTACTACCCCGCCCTGCAACGGGACAACTGCAAGCTGATCACCTGGCCGATCGCCCGGATCTCCGAGCACGGCATCCGCACCGCGGAAGGCATCGAACACCAGGCGGATTGCATCGTGTTCGCGACGGGGTTCGACGTCTCCAAGACGGGGACGCCCATTCCGGTGACCGGGCGCGACGGCCGGATTCTCGCGGACGAATGGGCGCGTGGAGCCTACGCATTCAAGAGCGTCGCGGTCTCCGGATATCCCAACCTGTATCTCACCTTCGGCCCCAATTCGGGGCCGGGGCACAACTCGGCGCTGGTCTACATGGAAGCCCAGATCGACTACCTCGTCGGCGCGATCGGCGTCATCCTGGACCGCGACCTGCGCATGCTGGACGTGCGACAGGATCGGCAGGATCGCTACAACGCCGCCATCCAGCGCAGGCTCTCCGCCACGACCTGGAACTCGGGATGCCGCAGCTGGTACCTCACCGAGGACGGCTTCAACGCGACGATGTATCCGGGCTTCGCCACGCAGTACGTCCATCAGCTGCGCGCGGTCGATCTCGACGACTACCTCGTCGTCGAGCAGACCGCCGACCAGCGGCGACAACGGATGGCACCGGTTTCCTAGGTGCCGGGAGACCGGCGGCGCGGACGATAGACTCGGTCCACACGGAGTTCAGCGGCGCGCCGCCGGTCCATCGGCGCCCCGGTCAGCGAGGGAGGTGAGATCGACGCCGGAGTACCGGATCGATGACCTCGCGCGCGCCGCGGGCACCACCACCCGCAACGTGCGCGCCTATCAGGAACGCGGGCTGCTGCCGCCGCCGGTCGGCAAGGACGGCCGGGCCAGCATCTACGACGACGCGCACCTCGAGCGGCTGCGCCTGATCGACGCGCTGCTGCAGCGCGGCTTCACCACCGCGCACATCGGCGACTTCATCACCAGCTGGGAGACCGGCAAGGACCTGACCGAGGTGCTCGGCCTGCAACACGCCGTGACGGCGTCCTGGGCCAAGGACGAGACCTTCGAAGTGCCCCGCGAGCTGATCGGCACCATCCTCGGCGCCGACGCCGACGAGCTGGTCGACCGGCTGCGCGAGATGAAATTGGTCCGGCTGGAGGGCGACACGGTGGTATTCACCGACACCCAGCTGCTCACCTCGTTCGCCGAGTTGCACGAGTACGGGCTCGAACTGCGCACGCTCATCGAGATCTACGCCAAGGTGGCCGACCGGATCGATGACATCACGCACATCATGATCACCGCCGCCAAGCAGCACATCATCGACGAGCGCGGCCCCGGCTGGATGCCCGACACCAGCGGCGAAATCGCCGAGACCACAACGATGCTCAACAAGATGCGTGAACTGGCGGTCGCCTCGGTGCACGCCACGCTCGCGCGCTCATTGGACGTCACGCTGCGCCGCGAACTCGGCGACTACCTCGCGACGGCGGCCGAGCGAGAGAAACAGCGCAGCGAATCCGGCCGCGACGTACCCTCCTAGACAAGCGCGCAGAGTGCCGACCTTCGACGGATGGAGTCGCAGTGGCGTCCGACCGACCGAGAATCCCTCCGCTGCCGCTGGTGCGGGCCGTCGAGTCGGTGCGCGGCGCCTTGGCCCTCGCGTTTCGCAAGCTGGTGCCCGGCCACGTCGCACTGATGGAATTGATCGCCGCCGGGTGGATCACGCAGGCCATCCACGCGGCCGCGGTGCTGGGTGTGGCCGACGAACTCGCGGCGGGACCACGGTCCGGGGCGGAACTCGCGGCGGCGGTCGGCGCCGACGAGGACGCGCTGCGGCGATTGCTGCGGCTATTGATCAGTCACGGCATCTTCACCCAGCAGCGCGACGGGCGCTACGCGCTGACGCCGATGGCACGAGCCCTGCGCCGCGACGCCGACGTGTCGTTGCGCGATGCCGTGCTGTTCTTCGGTTCGCCCGGGCACCGCAATCACTGGTCGCATCTGGTGGAAGCGGTGCGCACCGGTGAGCCGGTCGGCGAGAAGCTCGACGGGATGCCGTTCTTCGACTACGTCCAGCACGACCGCGAACTCGGCGAATTGTTCGACCGTGCGATGACCAGCATCAGCAGCCTGGCGATGGAACCGCTGTTCGCGGCCTACGATTTCGGCCGCTACGAGACCCTGGTCGACGTGGGCGCGGGCGAAGGGGCGCTGCTCACCGAAATCCTGCGCCGGGCACCACGATCGCGCGGCATCCTGTTCGACCTGCCCGAGGTGGTGGCCGACGCGCCCGCTCGGCTCGCCGAACTCGGTCTCGCCGATCGTTGCGCGGTGCACAGCGGATCGTTCTTCGACAGCGTCCCCAAAGGGGGCGATGCCTACATCCTCAAGCACATCCTGCACGACTGGGCCGACCCGGACGCCGGGCGCATTCTGCGCACACTGCGTGCGGCCATGGAGCCCGACGCCCGGTTGCTGCTTGTCGAACTGGTCGTCCCCGAACACACCGCGCCGGACCCGAGCAAGTACATCGACCTGGAGATGCTGGTCAACGCGGGCGGCCGGGAACGCACCGAGGCCGAGTACCGCGAGTTCCTCGCCCGGCACGGATTCACGCTGACCAGACGCGTGCCGACGGCATCCCCGGACAACGTGCTCGAGGCCCGGCCGAGCTGACCGCCGCCTTGCGGACCGTGTAGCCGAAGGGCTCTCGCCGACAGGTCTCTACGGCGCCGTGGCGGGGACGACGAACGCGAGGGTGGCGATCCCCACGGCGCCGTCGGCCACGCAGGTGACCCGCATCGGCTTGCCGACCGGCGTCTGCTGCGATTCGAAGCCGCTGTAGTAGCCGAATACCGGCCCGGACCGGCCCGACGGCAGGAAGAAGCCCAGACATTCGGCCTCGAGCACCGACGCTCCTTCACCGCTGTGGCACAGGGCGGCCGCGTCGGTGACGCCGCGGTCGACATAGCAGCCGGCCGGGTCCGCTCCTGCTGATCCGGCTCCGGCCCAGAGACCTCCCGCGAGGAACAGCAGAACGGTTCCCGCGCCCACTCGCCGTATCGTGGTGTGCACCGCAATCCCTCCTCGGCAGATCTCAGCCATATCCGGTTGTTGCCGTGCGGGCTTCCACTTCGCCCACGCGCCCCGAAGCCTTTCGGATATTCCAGCAGAACCGGATGAGACGGTCGAGCACGACACCGCCTCGAAATCACGGTTTTTCAGGATGGATGCCGGCAGGCCGTAGCCGCCCCTGCGGTACATCTCTTGTCCGGGCGTCGAGACCGCTAGGCTACGAGCAGCATTGGCGGTTTCGGTGAGGATGTGATTCGGCCGTGGAATGGACCTTCACTCCGGACGAGTTCGCCTATATCTGGCGCGAGACCGACCTGGACCGCCACCCCTACCCGCTGCGCATCCTGGAGACGCCCCGCACCGAGGACGAAGCCGAGAAGTTGCGCATCGCCCTCGCCGAACGGCTGCCGCTGCGCTCCGACCCCGACCTGTCGGCCTGCCTGCGCATCCTGGCGAAGCCGCACACCAGGATCGTGGCGATCGGCGGCACACACCAGCCGGGCAGTGAACTACGCTTGCTGGCCGCCGCCATCTACGACCGCGCCGTGCTCGCGGTGCAGGAGCCCGGTACGAGCCCGGATTTCGGTGGTCGCGTGCGCGTTTCGATCGGCCACAGCACCAAACTGGGCCGACGGATCGCGGCGCTGCTGCCGAGGACACCGGCGGGGCGCGAACCCGCGCGGGTCGCGTCCGGTGCCGCGGTACGCGACCAGGAGACGGTGCCCGCGCGGCAACAGGCCGCGCCGCGAATCCGCAAGCTACTGCTCGAACCGCATACCGCTGAAGGCCACATCAGAATCGAACCGCGGCTGGATCGTCCGACCCCTCCCGCAGCGATCCACTACACCTGGATCGACGTGCGCGACGACGGAAGATACCTGATCAAAGCGGGCGACGAAGTGCGCATCGCTCCCGCCTCCCCCGAGCAGATCGCCCTCCAATTGCAAAAGCGCATACCGGTATAGCTCGTTTTCGCGGCCGTGGCCGCCGACTATTGCTGACCCGGCACCGGGCTTCCGGTTAGTCTGGGGCGGACCGACCGATCTCAGGGGTGAGCGATGACGATCGAGACCAGCCGAGCCGATATCGCCCGATTCAAGGACGCCGCCCGGACGGGGACCGTCCGGTTCGACCCGGCGGCGGCTCGGCAGTGCGCCGAAATGTACGACAGACAGGCAGATCGTCTGCTCCACCTACAGCAGCGCCTCCGATCCGCCGAAGACCTCGGCGGTTTCGGTGGATTCGTCTCCGCACAGCAATTGCAGGCCGGTTTCAGCCACAAAGCGCGAGATGCGGCGGCACTACTCGACCACTACATCGAAGCGGCCTACCGCATGAAGGAAGCCTTCCTGATCAGCGGAGGACTGTTCGAAGAAGCCGACGCCGCCGGCGCCGCAGCCCTGCGCGCAGTCCAGACGAGGTTGCCCCGATGAGCGGCTCCGATCCCACCTACATCAGCTCGATGGAGCATTTCGAGTCCCTGCGGCACGAGGAGATCTACGCGAAGGCACAGCAGATCGACGCCGCGCAGGTGCTGCGCGCCTCGACGATCTGGCTCGAGGCGGCAGGAGCGCTCACCACGTCGTTCCCGCTCACCCGCGGCGGTGTGGATCGCGTGATGGATTCGGCCGACTGGGCAGGCGCCGCCGCCGACGCCGCGCAGGCCTGCGCGCGCAGTTTCGCGGCGGCGGCCGACGAGCTGGCCGCGGTGCTGGGGCAAGTGGGCGCCCGCCTCGGCGGGGTCGCCGCGGCCGCCGAGGCGGTGAAACTCGCGGTGGTGCCGCCGGGCGCTTCCGGCCCGGTCGGCGCGATCGCGCAACTGTTGGAGGCGGCGCACGTCATCAACGCGCAGATGGCGCAGGAGGCGCTGCGCCAAGAAGCCGTGCTCGCGATGAACATGGTCTACAAGCCCGCCTATTCCGCGGCGGGAACCGGCGTGCCCGCGCTGCCCGAACCACCCGTTCTCACGGCGCCGGCCGCACCGCAGGCGCTCTCCCCCGGCACCCCGAAGTACTCGACCCCCGAGCCGGTGCTGCCGGAAGACGAATCCTCCCCGAACACAACGCAACCAGCACCTGATACCACACAGCCCGGACCCGACGCTCCGGAGTCGTCCGCGCCGTCCCACCCGCCCGCACCACCCACCCAACCGGCGCCGGACGCGCAGCAGACTCCCTCGGCGCCACCCACCCAGCAGACTCCGTCGCCGCAGCAGGCCCCCTCCACCGAGACGCCGACGCCGACGCCGACTCCGTCCACTCGGACACCGACGCCGGAACCCACACCGTCGCCTGAGCAAGCGCCGTCCCCGTCCCCCGAGCCGGTGCCGCAGACACAGCAGGCGCCCTCGACCGCACCGGCTCCGCCGAGTCCTTCTCCCGCGCCGGACATTCCGGAGCCCGTGCAACCGCCGAACTCGTCCGCGCCGCCACCTCCGGCCGAACCGACCTCGCCACAGGTTCCCGAACCGACGCAACCACCGAGTTCGTCAGCGCCCCCACCGCCACCGCAGAATCCGGAGCCGGCGCAACCACCGAGTTCGTCAGCGCCCCCACCGCCACCGCAGAATCCGGAGCCGGCGCAACCGCCGAGTTCGTCAGCGCCCCCACCGCCACCGCAGAATCCGGAGCCGGCGCAACCACCGAGCCCGTCGGTGCCGCCACCACCTCCACCCGCACCACCGCAAGCCCCCGAACCGGCGCAACCGCCGAGTCCGCCTCAGACACAGCCGCCGAGCCCGCCGCCACCTCCACCCGCGCAACCCCCGGCTCCCGCGCAACCCCCGGCTCCCGGCCCGTCCGGGCCAGGGGTCCCACTGCCCGACCCGGGTGGCCAACCCGGCGTCACCGGACCGGTGGAAGGCAATCAGCAGCAGATACCGACGACCAACCAACCGGGCGTCGTCCCGTCCTGACGGGCCGGTCCGCCGACCCGGTCCCCACACCGTGGCGGGCAGTTCACGGCAGCACAGTGCCGGGCGCTGCCGCGAACTATCGTGTCCTGCCTTGCCGACCTCCGCGGCCGAAAGGGACACAGTCCGCAGACAACCCGCGCCGCCCCCATCGCACTATCACGCGACCTCCGGGTGCTCCCCGTGCCGAGCGACGATCTCAACCGGCACGCAGACTACGATGCGACCAACTCATCGCCCCCGTACCGCGCACCCTGGATGCGGACGATGTCACTACGCCGTCTCGACAGCTCCCGGCCGTCACCGAGCAACCCGAAGTCGGCCGGTGGCGAGCACGTCCAGAACCGCCTCGCGTCGCCGCGACGGCCACCGGCTCGTAGAACACCGCATTGCCGTGATCGAGCCGCCCGGCCTCGCGATCACGTTCAGCTGGGGTGGACGAGCAGATGAGTTCCCAGGTCAGGCCCGGTGGGGTCGTGTCGGGGCCGAACGAGCGCGTGGCTACGCGCGACCTGCCCGCAGTCGGTGCGGGATCAGACCTTGACCAGGTCGTCGGCGTGGATGACCGGGCGTTGCATAGTGTCTGGGAGTTCGGCGGTGGAGCGGCCGAGCATACCCTCCAGTTCGGTGCTGTCGTATTCGACGACGCCCCGGGCGACGACGCGACTGTCGGGGGCGATCAGGTCCACCACGTCACCGCCGTAGAAGCGGCCCCGGACGCCGACGATACCGGCGGCGAGCAGCGATCGGCGCCGGTGTGCCACCGCTTGGACGGCGCCGTCGTCGATGAGCAGGGCGCCGCGGCTGTCGGCGGCGTGCCGGACCCAGAACTTACGGGCCGACAAGCGCACCGGGCGGGCGGCGAACGCGGTGCCCACGGTGCCGGTGGTCAGTGCGGTGGCGGCCGACGAGGCGGCGGCCAGCAGGACCGGCACGCCCGCGTCCGCGGCCAAGCGCGCCGCAGACAACTTGGACGCCATGCCGCCGGTGCCGAGCGCACCGCCACTGCCCGCGATGACGCCGTCCAGATCGGCACTGCTGCGCACCTCGGGAATCAGCGTGGCCGCGCCCTTACGCGGGTCACCGTCGTAGAGGCCCGCCACGTCCGACAGCAGCACGAGCGCGTCGGCGCCGACCAGATGGGCAACCAGCGCGGCGAGCCGGTCGTTGTCGCCGAAGCGGATCTCCTCCGTCGCGACCGTGTCGTTCTCGTTCACCACGGCCACCGCGCCGAGCGAGCGCAGGCGATCGAGGGTGCGCTGCGCGTTGCGGTGGTGCTCGCGGCGGGCGAAATCGTCGGCGCTCAACAGCACCTGCCCGACGGTGCGGTGGTAGCGGGCGAACGACGTGCCCCACGCGTGCGCGAGCGCCAGCTGCCCGACGCTCGCCGCGGCCTGCTTGGTCGCCAGATCGCGCGGGCGGCTGGTCAAGCCGAGCGGCGCGATACCCGCACCGATCGCGCCCGAAGACACCACCACCACATCGGATCCGGCGCGCATCCGAGCCTCCACCGCGTCGGCGAGCAGATCCAGCCGCGCGGTGTCCAGACCGCCTTTCAGGCTGGTCAGTGCCGACGAACCGATCTTCACCACGACCCGGCGCGCCGCCGCGATCGCCAGCCGGGCCTCACTCAGGCCCGACGAATCCGCCTCGGCGGTAATCGAATTCACCTGCATCGCCACCGAACTCTCTGCACCACAATCGAATCCACAGTAGTCTGGGCCGCTGCCCCGGCCCCACCCGGACCGCCCGCGATCGAGCCCGCCGAACGCGGCACCCGCCGCGAGCGCACGACGACTCGACCGTCGTGCACTTCCTACTCCTCGTCTTCCCGCACCAAACCGCGGCGCACCCGGGACGCGTGCTTGCGCTCCGCAGCGCTGACCCGGTCGGTCTGCTCCAGCCGGATGTCGGTGCCGCGTCCGGTGGGCACCATGTCGACACCCGCCGAGATCTGGGGTTCCCATTCGAACGTCACGTCGCCGATGGTCACCGGCGCTCCCGGCTCCGCGCCCAGCCGCACCAGTTCGTCTTCCACGCCCAAGCGGGCCAGACGGTCGGCCAGGTAACCGACGGCTTCGTCGTTGTCGAACTGGGTCTGCCGTACCCAGCGTTCCGGCCGGGTGCCGCGCACGATGAAACCACCCGGCTCCTCCGGGTCGGCGAGCACGCTGAACCCGGTGTCGTCCACCGCGATGGGGCGGATGACCGGGCGCTTGGGCGCGGCCTGCGGATGCTCCTCGCGGTACCGGCGCACCAGGTCGGCGAGGGCGAAGGTCAGGGTGCGCAAGCCGGCCCGGCTCACCGCGGAGATCTCGAACACCGGCCAGCCGCGTTCGGTGAACTCCGCGGTCACCATTTCGGCCAGTTCGGCCGCGTCGGGCACGTCGATCTTGTTCAAGATCACCACACGCGGCCTGCCCGCCAGGTCGCCGAGTACGGCGTCCGCGCTCAGCGCCGGCTTGTACGCGGCGAGTTCGGCCTCGAGCGCGTCGACGTCGGACACCGGGTCGCGGCCCGGCTCCAGCGTCGCGCAGTCCACCACATGGGCGAGCACCGCGCAGCGCTCTAGGTGCCGCAGGAAGTCCAGGCCCAGTCCGCGCCCCTCGCTGGCGCCCGGGATCAGTCCGGGCACATCGGCGACCGTGAAGGTGGTGTCGCCGCTGGCGACCACGCCGAGATTGGGCACCAGCGTGGTGAACGGGTAGTCGGCGATCTTCGGCTTCGCCGCCGACAGCACCGAGACCAGCGAGGACTTGCCCGCCGAAGGGAAGCCGACGAGCCCGACATCGGCGACCGACTTCAGCTCCAGAACCAGGTCGAGTTCTTCACCGTCCTCGCCGAGCAGCGCGAAACCCGGCGCCTTGCGGGCCTTCGAAGCCAGCGCGGCATTGCCGAGCCCGCCGCGACCGCCACGCGCGACGATGAAGCGGTTGCCGGTACCGACCAGGTCGACGAGCACCTTGCCGTCGTCGTCGAGTACCACGGTGCCGTCGGGCACCTTCAGCACCAGGTCGGCGCCCTGCTTGCCGTCTCGGTTGCCGCCCTCACCCGGCTTGCCGCTGCCTGCCTTCGCGTGCGGGTGAAAATGGAAGTCCAGCAGGGTGTGCACGTTGGAGTCGACTTCGAGGATGACGTCTCCGCCGTTGCCGCCGTTGCCGCCGTCCGGCCCGCCGAGCGGCTTGAACTTCTCGCGGTGCACCGAAGCGCATCCGTGGCCGCCTTTACCCGCACGCACATGTAGTACGACGCGGTCGATGAACTTGGACATACGCCGAATCATCCTCCTTCGGGACTGGTCGTACTGAGGGCTGGTCGTTCGGAAACACGAAAAACGGGCCAGGGTTTCGAGACCCTGACCCGCTCGCTGTGTATCCGGAAGTGGTTCGGCGGTCAGGCCTGAACCGGCTCCGGGGCCACGATGTTGACGGTCTTGCGTCCACGCTTGGTGCCGAACTCGACCGCGCCCGCCGCCAGGGCGAACAGGGTGTCGTCACCGCCACGGCCGACGTTCACGCCGGGGTGGAAGTGGGTGCCGCGCTGACGCACCAGGATCTCGCCCGCCTTGACGGCCTGGCCGCCGAAGCGCTTGACGCCGAGTCGCTGGGCGTTGGAATCACGCCCGTTCCGGGAGCTGGACGCACCCTTCTTGTGTGCCATAGCTGGTTCTCCTCGGGATGTCTTACTTGATGCCGGTGACCTTCAGGACCGTCAGCGGCTGACGGTGACCCTGGCGCTTGTGGTAGCCGGTCTTGTTCTTGAACTTGTGGATGCGGATCTTCGGGCCCTTGGTCTGCTCGACCACCTCGGCGGCCACGGAGATATCGGCCAGCTTGGCCGCGTCGGTGGTCAGCTCGGCGCCATCGACGACGAGGACCGGGTTCAGCGCCACGGCGGTGCCCGGCGCGCCCTCGATCTTCTCGACCTTCACCAGGTCACCGACCGCGACCTTGTACTGCTTTCCGCCGGTCTTGACGATCGCGTACGTTGCCATCGGTCGGCTGCCCTTCTTCCTGTAGTGCTCGGCACTCGCTCACGCGGCGACTCCTCCGGTGTGATGCCACCGGAAACCGCCACACGACTGGTCTGGTAATCGCCACCGCCTCGGCATCTGGTGGCTCTCGGTATCGAACTGTCGAGAACCGGGCCACGGAGACAAAACATGTTGCCACCGGGCAGCGACTGTCCAAGATTACAGGACGGCTACCGCCACGACCAAACCGGCGGCCACCCCCGCTCCCCGGCCATGCCACCGGTTCGCTGCCGGGACGCACGTGACCCCCGCCGGATGCGCCGGCGGGGGCCACGGAACGTGCGCGACGACTCAGTGCGACGCGTCCGGCGCACCTGCCGGGCGGCCGACCGCCCGCCTGCGCGGCCGGCCACGCTGCGGCAATTCGGCCGGTGCCGGCTGGGAGTAGTCGATCGCGGGTGCGGGCGCCTGCTCTCCGGTGGGCAGCACGAACACCGCTCCCGAACTGTCCGCGGCAGGTGCGGCGGCCGAGCGGGCAACCCTCCGGCGACGAGCCGGACGGGCCGCTCCCGGTTCGGCGACACCGTTGGCGGCGGCACCGTTCTCCGATGCCGGAGCGGGCTCCGCAGCCGGGACGGACGCCGGAGCCGAGACGGGCTCGGGCTCGGCAGCCGGAACGGACGCGCCGACGGCGGCGGCGGGCTCCTGCGCCGGTACCGGCTCGACCTTTTCGACTTCCTCGATGACCTCGACCACTTCGGCGGGCTCGGTCTCGGGCTCCTCGGCGGGCACGGCCACCGCGGCATCGACGGTCTCGGTGACCACTCGCTCGTCGGCCGGCCGGTCGGCGCTCGCGCCCTGCGGCTCGGCGGCGATCTCCTCGGCCTGTTCCGGCTCCTGCTCGGTCTCCTCCGAGTGGTGCGCGGCCATCGCCAACGCGACCGGATGCGCCCGCTTGACGGCCGCGTCCTCCTCGGTGTGCTCTTCCACGGGACCCGACCCGTTGGCAGGCTGGGCCGGTGCTGCCGCACTCTTGTCCCGGCCACGACGCCTGCGCGAACCGCTCTCTTTGGTGCGTCCGGCGGTCTCCTCACCGGAACCGGTCTCCACCGGGTAGGCGTGCACGAGGATGCCGCGTCCGTGGCAGTGCTCGCAGGTGGTGGAGAACGCCTCGACCAGGCCGGTGCCCAGCTTCTTGCGGGTCATCTGGACCAAGCCCAGCGAAGTGACCTCGGAGACCTGGTGGCGGGTGCGGTCCCGGCCCAGCGCCTCGGTCAGGCGGCGCAGCACCAGGTCGCGGTTGGACTCGAGCACCATGTCGATGAAGTCGACGACGATCATGCCGCCGATGTCGCGCAGCCGCATCTGGCGCACGATCTCCTCGGCCGCCTCCAGGTTGTTCCTGGTGACGGTCTCCTCCAGATTGCTGCCGCCGGAACCGGTGAACTTGCCGGTGTTCACGTCGATCACCGTCATGGCCTCGGTGCGGTCGATCACCAGGGTGCCGCCGGAGGGCAGCCACACCTTGCGATCCAGCGCCTTGGCCAACTGTTCGTCGATCCGGTAGGTCTCGAACACGTCGACGCCGTTGTTCTCGTGCCGGTCGACCCGGGCGAGCAGGTCCGGCGCGACGGTGCCGATGTACTTCTCCACCGTGCTCCAGGCCCGGTCACCCTCGATGACCAGCTTCGAGAAGTCCTCGTTGAACAGGTCGCGGATGACCTTGACCAGCAGGTCGGGCTCTTCGTAGAGCGTCTTGGGCGCGTTGCTGTCCTTGCCGGTCTGCTGCTGGATCGTGCGCCAGGTGGCCTGCAGCCGCTCCACGTCACGGGCCAACTCGGTCTCGCTGACGCCTTCGGAGGCGGTGCGGATGATCACACCGGCGTCGGAGGGCACGATGTCGCGCAGGATCTCCTTCAGGCGCTTGCGCTCGGTGTCCGGCAGCTTGCGGCTGATCCCGGTGGAGGTACCACCGGGGACGTACACCAGGAAGCGCCCGGCCAGGCTGATCTGAGTGGTCAGCCGGGCGCCCTTGTGGCCGACCGGGTCCTTGCTCACCTGGACCAGCACTTGGTCACCCGGCTTGAGCGCCTGTTCGATCTTGCGCTCCTTGCCGCCGAGCCCGGCGGCCTCCCAGTTGACCTCGCCGGCGTAGAGCACGCCGTTGCGGCCGCGACCGATATCGACGAACGCGGCCTCCATGCTGGGCAGCACGTTCTGCACCTTGCCCAGGTAGACATTGCCCACCATGGACGCCGAACCGGTGCTCGTCACGAAGTGCTCCACCAGGACGCTGTCCTCGAGCACGGCGACCTGCGTCGCGGTGGGGTGGTCGGGGAAAGACTTCTCGCGCACGACCATCACGCGATCGACGGCTTCGCGCCGCGCCAGGAATTCCGACTCGGTGAGAATCGGCGGACGGCGGCGGCCCGCCTCGCGGCCGTCGCGACGGCGCTGCCGCTTGGCTTCCAACCGGGTGGAGCCGGTGATGCCCTGGACCTCGTCGGCCGCGGCGGCGCGGGTGCGGGTCTTGTTGCGCGGCTCGCGCTCGTGCACGACCGTGTTCGGCGGATCGTCCTCGGACGCTTCGTTCTCGCCCGATTCCCCGGCCACCTTGCGACGACGGCGACGACGGCGACGACGAGTGGAGCCTTCCGGCGCACCGTCCTCGTCCTCGCCCTCGCCGGTTTCATCGGACTCCGCCGACTCGGCGGACTCGGTGGTTTCGGAAGCCGGCTCGTCCTCGGTTTCGGACTCGGACTCGTTCTCCTCGCCGTCGTCGGACTGCTGCTCGCCCCGGCCGCGACCCCGCCCCCGGCGACCGCGGCGTCTGCGGCGCGGTTGGCCTTCGGCGTCATCCTGCTGGTCGGCCGCCTCGGTCTCGTCCTCGGAGACCTCGGTCTCGTCCTCCTCGGCGGGCTCGGGCGCCCGCTCCTCGGTGCGCCGGGTGTCGCGCTCGGCGCGGCGCTGCTTACGCGCCTGCTCCGCGACCGCGGCGTCGGGCGACAGGAACAGCGGCGCCTGCACGACAGCGGCGGACTCGAACACCGCCGGGGCCACCGGCTCCGGCTCCGGGCGCGCCGAGTGCGTGAACAGTTGCGTGTGCTGGGTCGCCGACGTGCCGGTCGGCACCGGGGTGGCGCCCGGCACCTCCGGCGCGGAGAAGATGACGCCCGCACCGGTGAAGGGCGTGTCGGCCGGTGCTTCCCGTCCGGGTTCCGCCGGTGGTGCGTCCGCGACCGGGGCGGTCGCCGGCCCGGCGGTGGCGGCGTCCGGGGGCTCGGCGGTCTGCGCCGGTGCAGGGGTCTCTACCTGCCCCGTAGCGGGCTGCGCGGTCGCGGCGTCCGCCTCGACCGTCACCAAGGCGTCGCGCACCGACTCCGCGACGGCCCGGTCGACGTTCGACTGGGCGCTGCGCGCGTCCGCCCCCATCTCGGTCAGCTTGGCCAGGATGCGCTTGCTCGTTACCCCCAGCAGCTTGGCGAGTGCATGAACTCGGATTCGCTCCGGCAATTGTTCGGCATCCTGTGATGTTGTTTCCAGCGGCTCTTGATCGGCCACGAAGTCTCCTCGGGCCCCCGGGCGCGTCCCTCCCGGCGGGAGTGACGCGGCCGACGCGGGGGCGCTGTCCGTTCGACTCGCACCCGGTGGGCGCGAGTTCAAGTGGTCTCGCCCCGCGTGCCCGGTTATCTCTCGGTTGTTCGTCGTTCGGGCTAACTGGTCACGCGGCGCCTGGCTGTATGGCTGAACTCCGCGGTGCGAGCGCTCATCCAGCGTGCCTGCGCGAACAGCCGACCCTATGACCAGGCCGTTTGTCCATGGCAGCGATGATCGGCATCGAACCGTGGTGTCATCCGGCTGCGCTCGTCACCTCTCGTTCGCGCACCTGCACGAACAGTCGGCATCGAAAGCAGCCGATGCCAGTATCCCACACCGCGCGCCGGGCGTTCGCCATCGGCGCTCGACTCGGTCCGGCCGGCGACGCGAACACAGCCGTCGCGGCGGCGCGGGCACGGCGCTCGAGACTCGGTCAGGCGGGCCGATCGGGGAACCAGAGCGCGATCTCACGCTTGGCCGATTCGGGTGAATCGGAGCCGTGGACCAGGTTCTCCTGGGTCTCCAGAGCGAAATCCCCGCGAATGCTGCCGGGCACGGCCTTCTCGACCGGGTCGGTGCCGCCGGCGATCTGGCGGAACGCGGCGATGGCGCGGGGGCCTTCCAGAATGGCCGCGACGACCGGGCCCGAGGTGATGAACTCGATCAGGGACCCGAAAAACGGCTTCTCGGCGTGCTCGGCGTAGTGGCCCTCGGCCAGTTCCTCCGATACGTGCTTCAGTTCGAGGGCGGCGATCTTCAGGCCCTTGCGCTCGATTCGTGCCAGCACCTCGCCGACAAGGCCACGGGCCACACCGTCCGGCTTGATGAGTACCAACGTCTGCTCAGTCACGGCGCACAGCCTATCCGGCGCACTTCCGGGCAGTGCACCAGCGGTCGGACCGAGCGGCATCCCGGTGACGCAGCCGCCGCGCCCGCGTGCCCTGCGGCTATGGCCGCTGGATGCGCTGGCTGGGCAGCAGGCCCTTCTCCATCCGGCCGCGCACGTCGGCGCGCAGCACCAGGAGGAAGCCCCAGACCACGCCGAACACCACACCGATGATGCCGATGGACAGATGGATGAACGCGCCCAGCAGGACGAACACTTGAAGCCCGAGGTTGAACGGCAGCGCCCAGGACCGGCGCTGCACCCCCGCTCCGAGGAACATCACCACCGCCAGAACCACGAGATAGGTACCGGACAGCCAGGTCACCCCGCCGCCGACGTCGGCGACCACCGGCAGCGCGAGCAGCACCACGATCGCCTCGAGCACCAACGTTCCCGCCATCACCCCGCGAAAACCCTTCCACGGGTCGGTCGCGGGCGCGGGGACCGATTGCTCGCCCCGGTCGGCCGGTTCGCTCATGCTGTGCCCTCCTCGGCATCCGCCGGGCTCATGGGGTGTCCGGCGCTGGTGCGGCGGTTCTCGGCGGACGCGGGCCCGCCATGCTCACGTGGTCCGCCGTCCACGGGCCCGGCGCTCACGCCGGGTCCTTCCCGAACAGCGCGCGGGCCGCGCCCGCCGTGACCACCGATCCCGTGACCACCACCCCGGCGCCGGACACCATCTCACCCGCCTCGCCCACCTCTTCGGCGATCGCGATGGCGGTCTCCAGCGCGTCGGGCAGGGTGGCGGCGGAGACCACGCGCTCGTCCCCGAACCGCTGCACCGCGAGGTCGGCGAGAGTTTCCACGTCCAGTGCGCGGGGCGAACCGTTGCTGGTGACGACGATCTCGTCGAACACCGGCTCCAGCGCGGTGAGGATGCCGGCGGCGTCCTTGTCACCGAGCACCGCGACCACACCGACCAGCTTGCGGAAGTCGAACTCCTCGGACAGCGTGGCGGCCAGCGCTCGCGCCCCCGCCGGATTGTGCGCGGCGTCGATGAAGATGGTCGGCGCGCTGCGCATCCGCTCCAGCCGCCCCGGGCTGGTGACGCTCGCGAAACCGGCGCGCACGGCGTCGATGTCCAGTCTGCGTTGCGCGCCCGCGCCGAAGAACGCCTCCACCGCCGCGAGCGCGAGCACCGCGTTGCGCGCTTGATGCTCGCCGTGCAGCGGCAGGAAGATCTCGTCGTACACCCCGCCCAGGCCCTGCAACTCGAGTTGCTGCCCGCCCACCGCGATCTGCCGGGCGAGCACGCGGAACTCGGCGCCCTCACGCGCGACCGCGGCGTCCACCGCCACGGCGCGGCGCAACAGCACCTCCATCGCCTCGGGGTCCTGCTCCGCGATCACCGCGACGTTGTCGCGCGGCACCAGGCTCTCCGGGGCTCGCTTGATGATCCCGGCCTTCTCCCCCGCGATCGAGGTCAGATCCGGGCCCAGGTATTCGGTGTGGTCCAGGCCGATCGGTGTGATCACCGCTACCTGCCCGTCGACGACGTTCGTGGCATCCCAGGTGCCGCCCATCCCCGTCTCGACGACCGCGACGTCGACCGGTGCCTCGGCGAAGGCGGCGAAGGCCATGCCGGTGAGCACCTCGAACTTGCTCATCGCAGGGCCACCCGCGGCCGCCGACTGCTTGTCGATCAGCTCGACGAAAGGCAGCAGTTCGCGGTAGATCTCCACGTACCGGGCCGGGGTGATCGGCGCGTTGTCGATGCTGATCCGCTCGGTGGCCAGCTGCAGATGCGGGCTGGTGATCCGGCCGGTGCGCCGGTGCAGCGCGGTGAGCAGGGCGTCGATCATCCTGGTGACCGAGGTCTTGCCGTTGGTGCCCGCGATGTGGATCGCCGGGTAGTTCTGCTGCGGCGAACCGAGCAGGTCCATCAGCGTGACGATCCTGGTCAGCGACGGCTCGATCTTGGTCTCCGGCCAGCGCCGGTCGAGTTCTGCCTCGACCAGCGCCATCTCGGCCAATTCCACCGGGGAAGGGCCCGAGCCCAACCGCGCTCCGCCGCCACGGCGCTCGTCGTCGCCGTATTGCGGTTCCGGCTCGTGGTTCACTTGCCGCTCAACTCCGCCAGTCGCGCCCCGATGCGCGCCACCTCGTCGGAGGCGACCTGCTGCCTGCCGCGGATCTTGGCGACCACGTGCTCGGGCGCCTTGGCCAGGAACGCCTCGTTGCCGAGCTTGGCCGCGGTGCCCTGCAATTCCTTCTGCGCGGCGGCCAGGTCCTTCTCCAGCCTCCGGCGTTCGGCGTCCAGGTCGACCGCGCCCGAGGTGTCCAGCTCCACGGTGACCGTCCCCGCGCTCAGGCGGACCTCCACCGACGCGGTCGCGGCGAAGTCGGCGCCGGGCTCGGTCAGCCGCGCCAGGTTCGCCACCGACGCCTCCTGCTCGCCCAGCCCTGCCTCCTCGACCCCGATCAGCTTGGCCGCGACCTTCTGCTTGTCCGCCAGGCCCTGATCGCTGCGGAACCGCCGGATCTCCGTGATCAACCGCTGGGTGTCCGAGACGCGTTGCGCCGCTTCCTGATCCACCGGCACACCGGAGGCCTGCGGCCACGGCGCGAGCACCACCGACTCGCCGCCGGTCAGCGCCTGCCACAACGACTCGGTGACGAACGGGATCACCGGGTGCAGCAGGCGCAGCACCGCGTCGAGCACGGACCCGAGCACCAGCTGGGTCGCCTCGGCGCGGGCGCCGTCGGCGGCGAACTGCACCTTGGCCAGTTCCAGGTACCAGTCGCACAGCTCGTCCCAGGCGAAGTGGTAGAGCGCCTCGCACGCCTTTCCGAACTCGTAGGCGTCGAACGCGGCGTCCGCTTCGGCGCGCACCGCGTCCAGCCGGTCCAGGATCCACCGGTCGGCGTCGGTGAGCTGTGCTCGATCGGGCAGATCGCCCACCCGCGCGCCGTTCATCAGCGCGAACTTGGTCGCGTTGAACAGCTTCGTGACGAAGCTGCGCGAGGCGAGCACATGCGGCTCGCCGACCGAGAGATCACCGCCGGGCTGCGCGCCGCGCGCGAGGGTGAACCGCGTGGCGTCGGCGCCGAAGGTGTTGATCCAATCCAGCGGGTCGATGCCGTTGCCGCGCGACTTGGACATCTTCTTGCCGAACTGGTCGCGGATCAAGCCGTGCAGGAACACGTCCTTGAACGGCACCTGTCGCGCACCGTCCTTGCCCACGGTCAGCGCGGCGTCCTCGGCGACATAGGTGCCGAACATCATCATCCGCGCCACCCAGAAGAACAGGATGTCGTAGCCGGTGACGAGCACGCTGGTGGGATAGAACTTCCCGAGCTCGGCGGTGGCGTGCGGCCAGCCCATCGTGGAGAACGGCCACAAGCCGGAGGAGAACCAGGTGTCGAGCACGTCCGGGTCCTGCACCCAGCCCTCGGGCGCCTGCTCGTCGGGCCCCACGCAGACCACTTCGCCCTCGGGCCCGTACCAGATCGGGATGCGGTGGCCCCACCACAGCTGACGCGAGATGCACCAGTCGTGCATGTCGTCGACCCAGTCGAACCAGCGCGGCTCCTGGCTCTTGGGATGGATCACGGTGTCGCCGCTGCGCACGGCGTCACCGGCTGCCTCGGCCAGCGACTCGACCTTCACCCACCACTGCATGGACAGGCGCGGCTCGATCGGCTCGCCGGTGCGCTCGGAGTGCCCGACGCTGTGCAGGTACGGCCGCTTCTCGGCGACCACCCGGCTCTCCCGCGCGAGCCGCTCACGCACCTTGACGCGCGCCTCGAACCGGTCCATGCCGTCGAATTCGGTGCCGGTCCCGGTGATCCGGCCGCGCTCGTCCATGATCGTCGGCATCGGCAGCCCGTGCCGCAGACCCATCTCGAAGTCGTTGGGGTCGTGCGCCGGTGTGATCTTCACCGCGCCCGAACCGAATTCGGGATCGACGTAGTCGTCGGCGATGATCGGGATCTGCCGTCCGGTGATCGGATGCTCCAAGGTGGTGCCGAGCAAGGCCCGGTACCGCGGGTCCTCCGGATGCACGGCCACCGCCGTATCGCCGAGCATGGTCTCCACCCGGGTGGTGGCCACGACGACATGCGGCTCGTCGTCGTCGAGCGAGCCGTAGCGCAGCGAGACCAGCTCGCCTTCCACGTCCTCGTACTTGACCTCGATGTCGGAGATCGCGGTGCGCAGCTCCGGCGACCAGTTCACCAGCCGCTCCGCGCGGTAGATCAGGCCCGCGTCGTAGAGCCGCTTGAACATGGTCTGCACGGCGCGCGAGAGGCCCTCGTCCATGGTGAAGCGGTCCCGGCTCCAGTCCACGCCGTCGCCGAGCGCGCGCATCTGCCATTGGATGGCGCCGCCGGACTCCCGCTTCCAGTCCCAGACCTTCTGCACGAACAGTTCGCGGCCGAAGTCTTCCTTGGTCTTGCCGTCCACCGCCAGCTGCTTTTCCACCACGGTCTGGGTGGCGATGCCCGCGTGGTCCATCCCGGGCAGCCAGAGCACCTCGTAGCCCTGCATACGCTTGCGGCGCGACAGCGTGTCCATCAGCGTGTGGTCGAGCGCGTGGCCCATGTGCAGCGTGCCGGTGACGTTCGGCGGCGGCAGCACGATCGAGTAGGCCGGCTTGCCGCTGTCCGGGTCCGCGGTGAAATAGCCCGCGGCTACCCAGCGCTCGTACATCTCGGCCTCCACCTCGCTGGGAGTCCAGCTCTTGGGGAGGGCATCGGCACGATTACGCGTGTTGTCAGGGGCTGCGCTGGTCACCCCGCGATTCTAGAGCGCGTCGATCCGCCGACCTCGCGTCGGTCGGCCGGGGTCGCCGCTGCCGTGGATCCTCCGGTCGGCGGCGCGGGGAAATCGCGAGACATATCGCCCACCGGGTGGCGCTCGGTACGAACCGTACGGAGCGGTATTTCGCGACGAAGACAAAGAAAGGCGGAGTCTTCGGTGGATGAGGGACACCGAACACTCCGCCTATGTCAGAAGCTTACCGGCGATCCGAGGCCGAGCTCGGAATCCATAAGCAATTCTCAGCTTCCGGCATTTCGCACCCCGATATCGTCCTCAACGAGCGGGCACCGTGGCGTCGGCCAGCACCAAATCGCCGTTGATCGCGATGGCGGCGGTCGAACCCGCCCCGGCGGCGGAAATCACCTGGGCGGCCGGATTGCTGACGTTGCCCGCCGCCCAGACACCCGGCGCGCTGGTGCGCCCGGTCGCGTCCACCACCACCCAGCCGTCGGCGCCGAACGCGCAACCGAGCGCGACCAGCACGTCGTCGTTCGCACGGAAGGTCGGCGCGACGAACATCGCCGTCCTCGGCACCGCTCGCCCGTCGGCCATTTCCACGCCGCGCAGCCGATCGTCCACTACGAATCGGGCCACCTCGCCCTCGATCAGCCGGACGGCGCGCGCGTCCAGGTGAGCGCGATCACTCTCGGACAGGGGCATCGTGTTCGGAAAGAAGACGACGTCGTCCGACCACTGCGGCAGCAGCAGCGCCAGATGCACCGCGCGGGCCAGGGCGCCGGGGTCCGTACCGCCCAGCACCCCGATCGGCTGGTCGCGCACCTCGTATCCGTGACAGTAGGGGCAGTGCAGCACGTCACGGCCCCAGCGCTCCCGCACTCCCGGCAGCTCCGGCAGTTCGTCGCGCAGCCCCGTGGTCACCAGCACGCGGCGAGCCCGCAGCGCCCCGCCTGCCCCGAGCCGCAGCGCGTAGTCCGACTCCCCCGTGCGCTCCGCGCCGACGACTACGTCGTCGATCAGTTCCGCGCCGTAGCTCGTGACCTCGGCGGCCCCGGTCGCCAGCAGTTCGGCCGGCGGCATCCCGTCCCGGGACAGGAACCCGTGCATATGCTCGGCCGGAGCATTGCGCGGCGCGCCGCCCCTGACCACCGCGACTCGCCGCCGGGCACGGGCCAGCACCAGCGCCCCGGCCAGTCCTGCCGCACCGCCACCCACGATCACTACGTCGTATACCTCGCTCATCAGCGATCACCTCCACGGACACAGTGCCGTCACCGCTCCCGGTTCAGCAACTAAAATTGCCAAATCAGGGAAATCGGAGTGCACTGGTGACATGTCCACACCACCGGCCGTCACCCAGGCCCTCGCCGACATCGGCCCGCGGCTCAAAGCGCTGCGCACCCGCCGCAACGTCACGCTCACCGCGCTGGCGGAGAGCACCGGGATCTCCAAGAGCACGCTCTCGCGGCTGGAGTCCGGCCAGCGAAAAGCCAGCCTGGAACTGCTGCTGCCGATCGCGATGGCCCACCAGGTGCCGTTGGACGAACTGGTGGCCGCCCCCCAAATCGCCGATCCCCGGGTGCACACCACGGCGCGGAAGATGAACGGATTCACCATCCTTCCGCTCACCCGGCAGCCGGGGCCGCTGCAAGCGTTCAAGATCGTCATCCCGCCCGACCGTTGCGAACCCGACCCCAAGGTGCACGAGGGCTTCGAGTGGCTCTACGTGCTGTCCGGACGACTGCGGCTGGTGCTCGGCGAGCACGATCTGGTGCTCGGCCCCGGCGAGGCCGCGGAATTCGACACGCGCCAACCGCATTGGTTCGGCAGCGCCGGCCGGGGCCCGGTGGAAATCCTGAGCCTTTTCGGGTCGCAAGGCGAACGAATGCATCTTCGCGCGCGGTCGGCGGGTCGTAAGACCACGTAAGCCACACTGCCTGAAATGTCCGATATTGCCGAAACGGTGAAAACGAAGGACCCTGGAGAGAGTGAATACCCCAGGCGCCCCACCTCCGGTGAATCCTCGAGAAAAACCAGGGTTTTCCCGGTTGCCGAACACGTGTCGGCTGCGGACGCTGGAAGAGGTGAACCCCCCGCTGGAAACCGTGCAGGCGTCCGCACCCGAACCCCGGCTGCCGATCCTGGTCCCGGACGCGTTGCACGATCTGCGCGGTCGGGCGATCACCGAGATTCGGTACCCCGCCGCGGCCGCGCTGATCGTCGCGGGCGTCCCCGGCGCGGGCAAGAGCACCGCGCTGCGCAAGTTCTTCGGCGCCGATGCCGCGGCCACCGCGCCTTCGCGCAGTTCCGCCGGCGTGCTGGTGCTCGACTCGATACAGGCACGTAATCGCTTGCGGCCCAAGCTGTGGTGGCTGCCCTACCTGTTGTGGCGCCCGGTGGTGCACGCCGCGCACTTCCTGGCCATTCGCAACGCGTTGCGTGAGGTCACCGGCCCCGTCGTCATTCACGACTGCGCCACGTTCGGCTGGGCCCGCAGCCTGATCGAGCGTTGGGCGGCGCATCGCGAACTGCACCTACTCATGGTCGACGTGCCCGCGGCGGTGGCGCGCGCGGGCCAGCACAGCCGCGGCAGGCGGATCAACCACGTGGCCTTCCGAATGCACGTGCGCCGCTGGCGGCGCCTGATGCGCGCGGTGGCGACGGAGCATCGCTCGGCTGCCCGCGCGTCACGGTCGGTGGTCATCGTCGACCGCGCGACCGTGAACCATCTGCGGTGGGTGACTTTCGCCTGACCGGCGCGGGTCAGGGCACCAGAACGGTCAACGCCGCGGGCACCGCCCGAATCGTGATCGGCAGGGTGCCCGCCGGTTCACCGTCCGCGGTGGCGGGCGCGCCCGCCGCGGTGAGCGTGACGGCCGCGGCGCGGAACTGTTTGACTTCCGGATGATTCTGGCGTCTACCCGCCGACAGCGCGGGCAGCAGGCGCAGCATCTCTCCTCGCGACAACGCGCCGACCACGGTCAAGTCGAGCAAACCATCGTCCATGATCGCGTCGGGGCAGATCAGCATGCCGCCGCCGTAGGTGCGGGTGTTGCCGACCGCGACCATGACCGCCTCCGTCTCCAGCACCGAGCCCGCTCCGGGGTTGGTCAGCCCGTCGGTCACCGCGTCCACCAACTCGACCCGGTAGGGCACCGTGAAGCGCCCGGAGATCTCGGCCAGCGCGGCGACGGTGTAGCGCAGCCTGCCTGTGGGCCAGCGCATGTCGTTGGCGCGCAGGGTGACCCGCGCATCGAATCCGGTTCCGGCAACGGTAGCGAACCACATCGGCGGCTCGGACGACTCGATCCGGCCGAGATCGATCGTCCTGGTCCGTCCGCGCAACACGAGCGCGGCGGCGGCGACCGGGTCGTCGGTCGGCACACCGAGTTCCCGGGCCAGATCGTTGCCGGTGCCCGCGGGAATCATGCCGAGCGCGACGCCGGTCTCCGCGACGGCCGCGAGGGTCACGTTGATCAGGCCGTCGCCGCCGATACAGACCACTGCGTCGGGGGTCGCGCCGCCCACGCCCGCGATCGCATCCCGCACCTGCCGAACCGTTTCGGCGGCCGAGGGGGCGCACACCTCGGTGATGTCGGCGCCGCCCGCGCGAAGGCGGGCGATCGCGGCGGTCGCGGCAGCGCTTCCCTTGCCGTGCCCGGACCGCGGATTGGTCACCACCGTGACCTGACGCACCGGTGAATAGTCTTTCACGGCACCAGCTTTCCGGGATTGAGGATGCCGGCCGGGTCGAGTTCGGCCTTCACCGCGCGCAGGACGCGCACGCCGAGGTCACCCACTTCGTCCGGCACCCAGGGACGGTGATCGGTGCCGACCGCGTGGTGGTGGGTGATGGTGCCGCCCGCCGCGACGATGGCGTCGCCCGCGGCGCGCTTGGCGACCTGCCACTGAGCGAGTGGGTCGTCCAACTGCTTGGCGACCACGGTGAAGTACAGCGACGCGCCGGTCGGGTAGGTGTGCGAGATGTGACACATGACCAGGGCCTGCGTGCCTTGCGCGCCGAGCGAATCGGTCAGCGCCGCGGTCACCTCGGCCTTCAGCGCGCTCAGATTCGACCAGGTGGTCGCCGTCTCCAGCGTTTCACAGAGCACGCCGGCGTCCAGGAGCGCGTCGCGCAGATACGGCGCGGCGAAACGACCGTGCTCCCACTCCCTGGCCGGGGTCTCCCCCAGGGCCGAGCCGCCCGCCGCGGCCAGCACGGCACCCGCTTCGGCGCTGCGCGCGGCGACGTGCGCCACGCTGCCCTCATAGGTGGTGATGGCCAGGCACCCGGCCACCGGGTTGCCGCCGATGTCGCCGGAGCGAGCGAGATTGATCCCGGTTTCCACCTCGTCGGAGAGCCGGAGCACCGTCGGCGCCGCGCCCGCCTGCACCACCGCACGTAACGCGGCGGCGCCGGTGGCGAAATCCGGGAACGACCACGCCTGGTAGGCAATGGTTTCCGGGACCGGATGCACCCGCAGGGTGACCTCGGTGATCACACCGAGCGTTCCCTCCGATCCGACGAACAGCTCACGCAGGTCCGGCCCCGCCGCCGAAGCGGGGGCGCGCCCGAGTTCGAGCGTGCCACCGGGCGTGGCGATCTTCAGCCGCTGCACCATGTCGTCGAAGCGGCCATAGCCCGCCGAGGCCTGGCCGGACGACCGGGTCGCCGCGAAGCCGCCGATGGTGGCGAACTCGAAACTCTGGGGGAAGTGGCCGAGGGAGAGTCCGTGCGCGCCGAGCAGTTCCTCCGCGCGCGGACCGGTGAGGCCGGCACCGAGGGTGGCCGTGCCACTGATCGGATCGATCTCGGTCACCCCGTCGAGCCTGCGCAGATCCAACGCGATCACGGTGTCGAAGCGACCGCGCACGGGATCGACGCCACCGACGACGCTGGTGCCGCCGCCGAACGGAACCACCGCGACGGCGTGCTGCGCGCAGTAGGCGAGCACGGCGAGAACCTCGTCGTGGTCGGCGGGGAAGACGACGGCATCCGGCGCGTCCTGCGGCCCATCAGCGCGGCGGCGCAGCAGATCGGGTGTGCTCTTCCCTCCGGCGTGCCGCAGCCGATCGAGGTGGTCGACCGACACGTTCCGCGCGCCGACCACCTCGACCAACCCGGCTCGTCGCGCGGGCGTCAACGCCGATTCGCGCAGTGGCACGTCGCCCTCATCGCGGCGCGCCACCGGATTGCCGGACACCCCGAACACCTGCGTCAGCAGACCACGGACCCGCTCCGAAAGCGGCTGCTGCCCAGCCGGGATCCCCCAGGCATCCCAGACCATACCCGTGGCCGACCCGGCCGACCCGGCTGAGCCGGTCTTCGCCGACGAAGCCGGGTCGCCGTCGGTGTGCTGCTGCGTGTCCACCATGCGTTACAGTTTGACATAGATTGTCAAGTAGTAACGAAGCTCGGACCTCGCATCCCGCCGACGCCCGCCGTCGGCCGATCTACCACCGGTGGTGACATGTGACCGCTCCCGACGACACCGCCGAGCGCCTCTCGGCGACCGACCTGGCGATTCTCGACGCCGCTCGCGCCTGCGTGGAGGAGTTCGGCGTGCGCCGCACCACGCTCACCGAGGTGGCGCGGCGGGCAGGCGTCAGCAGGCCGACCGTCTACCGCCGCTGGCCGGATACCGGTGCGCTGGTGGCCGAGCTGCTGGTCCGCGAACTGCGCGGCATCGTGGCGGCCACCATGCCGTCCGCGGGCAGCGCACGCGCCAGACTGGTCGAGGGCGTGGTCGCCGGAGCGGCGACGATCCGGTCGAATCCGTTGTTCGGCAAGATCTTCCGTACCGACACCGATCTGATGCTCACCTATGTCTTCGGCAGGCTGGGGCGCAACCAGCGCGCGCTGATCGAGCTGTTCGCGGCGGGCATCCGCGACGGCCAGCGCGACGGCTCCGTCCGCGCGGGCGACCCGGAGCGGATGGCCACCATGCTGCTGCTGATCGCCCAGTCCGCGGTGCAGTCGGCGGGCACCGTCGCGCCGCTGCTGGCGGGCGAGCACCTCGACACCGAACTGCGTCGCGCGATCGACGGATATCTCGACGACCGCACCCTCGAATCGGCCGAGGACTCCGACCGAAGACAACCGCGCTGAGCACGTGCTCGCCCGGTTCCGACGCATTCGAAAGGCATTGTGATGACCATTGATTCGTGGCCTACCGGAGATTCCGCGTTGAACGCCGCACGCCGCGCCGCGGATCTGTCCCGGCTCGGCGACGGCGCCGAGATCGACGTTCTGGTGATCGGCGGCGGTGTCACCGGTGCGGGCGCCGCACTGGACGCCGCCGCCCGCGGACTGCGCACCGTACTGGTCGAGCGCCACGACCTCGCTTTCGGCACCAGCCGCTGGAGTTCCAAGCTGGTGCACGGCGGCCTGCGCTACCTGGCGAGCGGCCGGGTCGGCATCGCCCACGAGAGCGCGGTGGAACGCGGCATCCTCATGCGCACCACGGCGCCGCATCTGGTGCGCCCGCTGCCGCAGCTGGTGCCGCTGCTGCCGAATGTCGGTGCGGCGCAAGCCGCGCTGGTGCGCGCCGGTTTCCTCGCGGGCGACCTGCTGCGGCGCGGCGCGGGCACCCCCGCGGCGATCCTGCCCCGCTCCCGGCACGTCGCCGCCGCGGAGGCCGTGCGCCTCGCCCCCACCGTGCGCCGTGCGGACCTGCGCGGCGGCCTCCAGTCCTGGGACGGGCAACTGGTCGACGACGCGCGCCTCGTCGTCGCGCTGGCCCGCACCGCGGCGGCCTACGGTGCGCGGATCCTGACCCGCGTCGAAGCGAGCGAGGTGACCGGGATTTCGGCGACCCTACGCGACACGCGCACCGGCGAGACCCTCACGGTGCGGCCGCGCACCGTGGTGAACGCGACGGGCGTCTGGGCGGATCAGGTGGATCCGAGCATCCGGCTACGCCCGAGCCGCGGCACCCATCTGGTGTTCTCCGCCGCGGCCTTCGGCGGCCTCACCGCGGCGCTGACCGTGCCGGTGGCGGGCAGTGTCGGCCGCTTCGTCTTCGCCTTTCCCGCCGCGCACGGCCGGGTGTACCTGGGCTTGACCGACGAGGACGCGCCCGGCCCGGTACCCGACGAGCCGAAGCCCAGCGACGAGGAGATCGATTTCCTGCTCGACACCATCAATCCCGCCTTGCGTGAGCCGCTGACCCGCAACGATATTCGCGGCTCGTATGCCGGATTGCGTCCCCTGTTGCAGACCGCGGGCGACAGCACGGCCGACATCTCCCGCAAGCACGCCGTGCTGCGTTCCCCGACCGGCATCGTCACCATCGTCGGGGGCAAGCTCACCACGTACCGGAAGATGGCCGAGGACGTGATCGACGCCGCGGTCGCGCACGGCGGTCTCGCGGCGGGGCAGTGCCGCACCCGGCGGCTGCCGCTGGTGGGCGCGGTCTCCGGCGCGGCGCGCGACCGTATCGACGCCCCGCCCGTGCTGATCGAGCGCTACGGCAGTGAGGCGGCCACCGTGCTGGCCACGGCGCGCCGCGATCCGTCGCTCGCCGAGCCGGTGGCGCCCGGCATCGACGTGCTCGGCGCCGAATTCGCGTTCGCGGTCTCCCACGAGGGGGCGCTCGGGGCCGATGATCTGCTGGATCGGCGCACACGCATCGGTCTGATCGACGAGGACCGTGCCGCCGCGACGGCCGCGGCGGAGCGCGCGGTCGCCTGACGGCACCGCCGGCTCAGTCCATCGACCAGTCGGCCAGCTCCGCGCGCATGCACGCACGCGGCCAGCGGTCCAGGCCGTGAGCCTGTTCGGCGGCACGCACGGCGATCAACCCCGGCGTCTCCTCGTCCGACGACAGATACCGGAAGCCGAGCCGCTCGTAATACGGGCCGTTCCAGGGCACCTCGGTGAACGTGGTCAACGTCATCGCGGGCATGCCCGCGGTGGCAGCCCATCGGGCGGCCCGGTCGATCAAGCGCTTGCCGATCCGGCGGCCCGCGTAGTCCGGGCGTACCGAGACCTGCTCGATATGGGCGATCTCATCGACCACCCCCGCGACCAGGTAGCCGATCGGCAGATCGTCCTCGGTCCACACCCAGGCTCGACCGGCTTGCTGGAACTCGCGCAGCGCCGCCGTCGAAGGAGGTTCGTCGTCGGCCACGGCCGCCATCCCGATCTCCGCGAACGGCGTGCCCGCCGCGCGTTCGATATCTTGCAGCACGGTGAGGTCTTCGGTCGTCACAGCCCGGATCATCGGCCCATTGTGATCCGGCAACCGCGGCGCGGACCAGCGAATTTCACTCCGCCCGTGTGGCGAGGATGCCGTTGAGCAGCACTTGCACGGCCCAGGCCGCGCGCGCGTCGCCGTCGCCCGACAGCAGAGCGTCCCGCATGGCCACGACAGTCGGAAAACGGTCGGCGGGTAGCTCGGCGAAGCGCCGCTCGATCGCGGCGAGGTACTCCTGCTCGGTACCGCCGCCGGTGTTGTGCGCGCTCTGTTCGGCCGCCGACGCGGTGATGTGCAGAAAGAGCAGATCCACCGCCCACGATGCGGTCCGGTCGTCCAGTCCCGCCGCGACGAGCGAGCCGAGCATCAGTTCCACCAGTCGCACAGCGTTCGGACTGCTCGGAATCACGCCGAGCGCGACCAGCGCCAGCCCTTCATGCCCGCTCATCGCCGCCACCATCGCATCGACCAGCGCGGTGAGCCGTTCCCGCCAGCTCGCCCCGGCGGGCTCCGGGACGGACCCGAGGACATGGTCGAGCATGGCGGCCATCAGATCGTCGCGATTGGCGACGTACACATACAGCGAGGCCGCGCCGGTGTCCAAGTCCTGCGCCACCCGGCGCATGGTCAGCGCAGCCGCGCCGTCCCGGTCCAGGACGCGCAGGCCGGTCTCGACGATCACCTCGCGACTCAGCGGAGCTTTTGCCGGGCGGGCCCGGCGGCTGACGGCTGCTGCGCTCATGAGCCGAGCATAACCAGCAACGAACGCCGTTCGGGTCAGCGGCGCAGGTCCGTAGCGGGGGAAACTCGGCGAACCGCGCAGCGCCACGCCCCCATCGCCGCGACAGCCACGGCTTCTGACGTGCCGGCACAGCAGACTCGGTCGGGATTCGGCTCGGTTCCGCCACGGCGCCGGGCTCCCGAGTGCGGCGACGCATACAACGAGTGCGCCGACAATCCGGACCGTAGGCGCCAAGCCGATCTCGCCTGTGCGAAAGGGGAATCCTCGTCTTATGACTCGTGACACTGTCGTCGATCTCCGCGCATGACCACCGCCGAATGCGGAGAAGACCACAACCCGCAGCTCACGCCCCCTCGGAACGGTGCCGGGACCGCTCCCGAGAACGCTCGCAGCAGAGTGCGATTCGACGCCCCGGCGACACGACCGAGCGGTTGCGTCTCCCCCTTGCCGATGCGCGCAGACCCCGGTTCGACGGTCGCCGACGCTCTATGCTGGCTTCGGTATGCCGGTAGTGCGCCGGGAAGGAGGCGCGGGTGCGCAGTAAACCGTCCACCGTGGGAGTCGCACCGGGCGACGGACTCGTCGCCCGCTTCGGTGCGGTCGTCGCCTACCTCGGGCCCGAAACGACTTCCACGGACCGAATACTCGGCACCATCGAAGCGGTGGCCGAAGGGGAGCATCCCGGCGCGGCGCTGGCGCAACGCTTGGCCGCGGTGATCTTCGGCAGCACGGTGCAACCGCCGCCCTTCGGTGTGGTCGCGCCGACCGGCGACGGCATGCTGATCCTGTTGCGCGGATCGGTGACCGCGCAGATCCAAGGCGCCGAGGGTACCCGCCTGCTCCACGGCGGCCGTGCGTTCACCTGGGTGGACGAGATCCTGCGCGAACCGGTGCGCAGCATCTCGATCGGCGCGGACACCGGCGCGCCGCCGACCGCGCTACCCCGCACCGACTTGCGCGCCGGCGTGGTTCCCGGCGGCGGCTTCGTCTTGCAGGCAGCGGTGCGGCGCGCCGGAAAAACCAGCGAGCCACCCACATCCGCGCCCTCCACGCAGGCCGAGCCCGAGCCGACGGCAGCGGCCGGTTTCGCGGCGACGCCCGAACCGACGGGTGCCGCCGACTCCGTCGCGCGGGCAGCGCCGCCCGTCCGGCCGACCGAATCGTCCCGGCCCCTCGCCAAACCACGTCCGCCCCGGTCCGCCACGGATCGACCGCTCGCGTGGTCCCAGGTGCAGCCCGCGCACGAATCGGTCGCCCTGCGCAAAGCGCCCGAGAACGGCGGAACGCGAGCTGCGCATCCCGTCACGTCGTCCGGCGGGGCCGCCGTCGGTGCCCTGGTCACCGAGGACGGCGCGGCCTACCCGCTGAACCGCGCCTACGTGATCGGGCGCGGACCGCAGGTGGACGAATCGGTCCGCGCCGCCACCGCCGCCCCGATCGTCATCCAGCGCGACCGCCACGTCTCGCGCGTGCACGCCTATGTGTCGATCGACAGCGGCAAGGTCTACGTCCGGGACGCCGCCGCGACCTCGGGCACCTTCATCGCCGGTCCCGGCACCGACCAGTGGACCAGGATCAGCACCTCCCCGACCGAACTGCCGCCGGGCTGGCGCGTCCGCATCAGCGAACGAGTCCTCACCTACCGCGGCGACGAGCAGCGCACCGGCGCGGCGGACATCACCGGAGCACGCCGCCGCTCCTGACCGCGAGGTCCTGCACCGGTCCCCGCCCGGTCCGGACCGCGCGGAGAGGACAATGGCGGCATGCACCGAAACGGACCGAGCCGGGATATCGACGAGTCCGAGCTGACGGTGACCCCGCCCGAAGAGCAGGCCGCGGGTGTCACCGCCGTGGCGGTGGCGCTGAAACGCTCGGTCGAGGAGATGGGTGTCATCCGCACCGTCCGCACACTGGCGCGGGTCAATCAGGTACACGGCTTCGACTGCCCCGGCTGCGCCTGGCCGGAACCGGCCGGTCATCGCAGGCCCGCCGAGTTCTGCGAGAACGGCGCCAAGGCAGTCGCCGAGGAAGCCACGCTGCGCACGGTGACCCCGGAGTTCTTCGCGGCGCACTCCCTCGCCGAACTGAGCGAGAAGTCCGGCTATTGGCTCGGGCAGCAGGGCAGGCTGACCCACCCGATGGTGCTGCGGCCCGGCGACACCCACTACTCCCCCATCGCGTGGGACGAGGCCTACCGGTTGATCGCGGACACGCTACGCGGCCTGGACTCCCCCGATGAGGCGGTGTTCTACACCTCCGGCCGCACCAGCAACGAGACCGCGTTCCTCTATCAGTTGCTGGTGCGCAGCTACGGCACCAACAACCTGCCGGACTGCTCCAACATGTGCCATGAGTCCTCCGGCGCGGCGCTGATCGGCTCGATCGGGATCGGGAAGGGCTCGGTCTCCATCGATGACTTCGCGAAAGCCGACCTGATCGTCGTCGCGGGACAGAATCCGGGCACCAACCATCCGCGCATGCTCAGCGCGCTCGCCGCCGCCAAAGCCGAGGGCGCCCGGATCATCGCGGTGAACCCGCTGCCGGAGACCGGGCTGCTCGGTTTCCGGGATCCGCAGACGGTCAGGGGCGTCACCACCGGCGTACCGATCGCCGACGACTTCCTGCAAATCCGCCTCGGCGGCGATATGGCCCTGTTCCAGGCGCTGGGCCGCCTACTGCTGGAAGCCGAGGACCGCGCGCCGGGCACGGTCGTCGACCGGGCGTTCGTCGACGCCCACTGCGCGGGCTACGCCGAGTACGAAAAGCATGTGCGCACGGTCGATCTCGCCACCGTGCTGGAGGCCACCGGCCTGAGCCGGACCGAACTCGAGCGCACCGCGGAGGCGTTCGCCCGCTCCCGCAACATCATCCTGTGCTGGGCGATGGGCCTGACCCAGCAGACCCACGCCGTGGCCACCATCGAGGAAGCCACCAACCTGCTGCTGTTGCGCGGCATGATCGGCAAGCCGGGCGCGGGCGTGTGCCCGGTGCGCGGCCACTCCAACGTGCAAGGCGACCGCACCATGGGCATCTGGGAGAAGATGCCCGAGGCCTTCCTCGACGCCCTCGACCGCGAGTTCGGCATCATCAGCCCGCGCGAGCACGGCTTCGACACCGTCGCGGCCATCCGCGCCATGCGCGACGGACGGGCGAAAGTCTTCTTCGGCATGGGCGGCAACTTCGTCTCCGCCACCCCCGACACCGCCGTCACCGAGGCCGCGTTGCGCGACTGCGCGCTCACCGTGCAGGTGTCCACCAAACTCAACCGCAGCCACATCGTGCACGGCCGCACCGCCCTCATCCTGCCCACCCTCGGCCGCACCGATCTCGACCTCGCCCCGGACGGCACCAAGCGGCAGGTCTCGGTGGAGGACTCGATGTCGATGGTGCACTTGTCCACCGGACGGCTGAAGCCGGTCAGCGAGCAGCTGCGCAGCGAAGTCGCCATCGTCTGCGAACTGGCCTCGGAACTCTTCGGCGACGAGCACGCGGTGTCGTGGGCACGCTTCGCCCGCGACTACGACAGCATCCGCGACGCCATCGCCCGTGTCGTGCCCGGCTGCACCGACTACAACACGAAAGTCCGCGGGCGCAATGGATTCCAGCTACCTCACCCACCGCGCGACGCCCGCGAGTTCCGCACCGTCACCGGCAAGGCGAATTTCGCCGTCAACGAACTGACCTGGCTGCCGGTCCCCCAGGGCAGGCTGATCCTGCAAACCCTGCGCAGCCACGATCAGTACAACACCACCATCTACGGCTTGGACGACCGCTACCGCGGCATCCACAACGGCCGCAAAGTCGTCCTGGTGCACCCCGACGACATCACCGCGTTCGGCTTCCGCGACGGCGATCCGGTCGACATCGTCTCCGAATGGACCGACGGTACCGAACGCCGTGTCGAAAACTTCCGCCTGGTCTCCTACCCCACGCCTCGCGGCAACGCCGCCGCCTACTATCCCGAAACCAATCCTCTGGTGCCGCTCGACCACGTCGCGAAACGGTCGAACACCCCCGTCTCCAAGGCGGTCACCATCCGGCTCGAAGCCCGCCCGGCATGAGCGGTCAGGTCCGGACGGGGCAGCGCAGCGTCACCGTGCGGAGTCCCGCCCATACCGAACCCGAACACAGCCGGAGCGGGCGGCAACCGAGCATGACCACCCAGGGCCGCGCGCATGCCGAGAGGGGCACAACATGAGTCGCGTCACCGCCCGCCGCCGGATGCGCCGGATCACTCCCGGCGCGGATATCCAGCGTCCGGACACCCTCGCGGTCGAAGAGCCGCTGGAAATCCGTATCGGCGGGCAATCGCTGACGGTCACCATGCGCACTCCCGGCAACGACATCGACCTCGTGCACGGATTCCTACTGAGCGAGGACATCATTCGCTCCGCCGAGGACATCGTGGCGGCCCGTTATTGCGCGGGCACCGACGACCAGGGCCGCAACACCTACAACGTCCTGGACATCACCCTGCGCACCCCCGCCCAGGTGCCGACCCGCTCCTTCCTGACCACCGGAGCCTGCGGGCTGTGCGGCAAGACCGCCCTCGACGAGGTCCGCACCCGCACCCGGTTTCCCTTGCCGCCCGGCGGCCCCGCGGTCGACACCCGCGTACTGGCCGCCATGCCGGGCGGGTTGCGCGACCGCCAATCCGTCTTCGACGCCACCGGCGGCCTGCACGCCGCGGGCCTGTTCACCTCCGATGGCCGACCACTGGCCGTGCGCGAGGACATCGGCAGGCACAACGCCGTCGACAAGGTCGTCGGCTGGGCGCTACGCGAAACCCGCATCCCAGCCCACGATCTCGTGCTGATCGTCAGCGGGCGCGCCTCCTTCGAACTGGTGCAGAAAGCCGTCATGGCCGGGATCCCCCTACTCGGCGCGGTCTCGGCGCCGAGTTCGCTGGCGGTCGACCTCGCCGCCGACGCGGGACTGACCCTGGTCGGCTTCCTGCGCGGCGAGACCATGAACGTCTACAGCGCTCCCGAGCGGATTCGCACCGACCCGGGCGCCGACTCGTTGTTGGCCTGACTCACTATTGCCCGCGCCGGATACTCGCTTTACCGTGACTGCACGGAGCCGAAACGGGTTCGGCGAGAACGGAGCGGCCGATGCGGATCTCGGTGCAGGGCAACTCCGAGGGCCTGCGGGTACGGATGCGGTTCGGGCAGCACCGCCGCCTGCTGCTCACGCGAATCGTGCTGGCCGTCCTGGCTGCGCAAGGGGCCGTCGTCGGCCTCTGGGCCACCCTGGCGCCGCACTCCTGGTACACCAGTTTTCCGGGGTTCGGCACCCAGTGGGTGGCGGCGGACGGCCCGTACAACCACCATTTGGCCGCCGATGTCGGGGCCTTCTTCCTGGCGCTGACCGCGGTGACGATCGCCGCGCTGATCATCGATCGAACCACGGCGGCCCGGATGGCCGGCATCGGCTGGCTGACCTTCGGCGTCCCCCATTTTCTGTACCACGTGCTGCACAAGCCCGCCGAAATGGGCGCGGCGAGCTTCGCGGCCAGCCTGATCGCGGCGTTCCTGCTCGTGGCCGGCGGAGCCGTCTGTGTCCTCGCCCCGCCGCGAGGCGACCTGCCTCTGTCGGATCCGCAACCGGTCACGGTGCGTTTCCCGCGCCGCCGCCGTACGCCGCCCGCCCGTTGACCGGCGAGACCGGCAGGTGAGTGCGGGACGCCCGTGGGAGATCACCACGGGCGTGATCCGGTGCGTCCGCGGATGCGCCGCCGAATTCCCCGCCCGTCAGTCCTTCAGCGCTTCGAGCAGTGCCGCGCGCTGACGCGCGCCGAGACCACCGATGCGGCGATCCTCGGGGATCTCCGCCTGGTCCATCAGCTTCGCGGCCTTCACCGGCCCGACACCGGGCAGGGCCTTGATCACCGCGGCCACCTTGGTCTTCTTGACCAACTCGTCGGAGTCGGCCTTCTTCAGCAGGTCCGCGACCGAGACCTTGCCGTCTTTCACCTTGCCGATCAGTTCGGAGCGTGCCTTGCGGACCGCAGCCGCCTTGGCCAACGCCTCGGTGCGCTGCTCTGCGGTCATGGTAGGCAGTGCCATGTCTCCTCCGCTTCCACTCGTCACTCGAACATCTGGTTGACCGGACCGAGTAAACAGCACGCCACCGAGAGCGCAAGCTCGACACACCGGGGCGCGAACAGCGGAAATAGCGATGAATTTCCCCGGTCCACGCCGTCGGAACCCATGAACGGCCGACGCCGGACGGGCGAAAAGGACGAAAGGAACAACGGCGGTAACACGGGGTGCGCCTTCCCCGACAGACTCAGCGAACACCGAGCACGGGAGACGGTTCAACGTCGAACCAGGGGGATCAACGGCGATCCCCCGTACCCGGCACAGTGGCTCGCGGTCGGCATCGTCTGCCGGCGCGAACGACAACCGAACACGGTCACACCCTCGCAGCGTGCCAGCATGACGGCATGCCGAACACCTCGCACGGATTGCCCGCGACGCTGTGGCTGTGGGCCGGGCAGGCGATCTATCGCGGACCGTCACTGCGCCTGGACGCGCATTCGACCGCGGTCGACTGCCTGGCGGTCGGGATCGACGCTCCGTTCACCCTCGCGGCCGACGGCAGAGTACGTACCGCGCGCAGCGCCCTCGTGCCGCCGCGCCGGGTCCACCGGGTGGTCACCGAGGGTGACCACATGATGTTCTGCTACCTGGATCCCGGATCACCTGCCGCTCGCGCCTGCCGCGCTCGGATGACGCAGTGGGACAACGATTTCGGGCTACACCATGTGTCGGAGAACGCACTGGCGACGGCTGCGGGCAGCGCTCGCCCCGAACCGGGATCGTTGGCGGGACTCGCCGGCGCGGCACCGGTCGCCCCGCTGGACGAGCGCATCGTGGAGGCGCTCGCCGACCTCCACGCACATCCCGCCGCCGCATTCACCGCCGCACGGTTCGCCGCGGCCGCACATCTGTCGGAGTCGCGATTCCTGCACCTGTTCGCCGCCCAGGCCGGGACCTCCTTCCGGCGCTACCGCCTCTGGGTCAGGATGCTCGCCGTCGGACGCGCGATCGCCGGAGGCGCGAACCTCACCATGGCCTCGACCGACGCCGGATTCGCCAGTCCCTCGCACTTCAGCGACACGTTCCGCACGCTGTTCGGGTTGTCCGCCTCCGACCTGCTCGCCACCGGCGTCCAGGTCGTCGTGCTGGACCTGGCCGAGGGGATCGAATCGCGCCAGGGAACTTGCTAGGCTATAAAACTAGAACACGTTTCACTTCGGAGGAGACTCGATGGCCAAGCAGATCCGCGACGTGGTCGAGCAGTACGTCAAGCTGGTCGGCTCGGGCCCGACCGAGGACATCGTCGCGCTCTACGCGCCCGACGCGATCGTGGAGGACCCGGTCGGCACCCCGCCCAAGCGCGGCCACGCCGCCATCCGCGAGTTCTACGAGGTGATCGCCGCGCTGGATCGGGAGACCGAGTTGCGGCCCGAGGACGTCAGGATCGCGGGCACTCGAGCCGCGTTCCCGTTCACCATCGTCACCAAGGTCGGCGGACAGCGCTTCATCGTGTCGCCGATCGACGTGATGGAATTCGACGAGGAAGGCCGGATCACCGGGATGCGCGCCTACTGGAGTCAGGAGGACATGCGGGTCGAACCCGAGTAGTCCGCGCGGTGGCCGGGGTGCCTCACGTCACATCGCGGCCCCATCACATTCCGGCACGGTCTCTCGTCCGAGAAGTAGGAACCACATCCGCTGATCGAAGGAGATCGACATGGGCGCCACCCGTATCGCCGCCGTCACCCCGCAGCAGGCCGGGCCGATGACCAAGCTGCTGTACCGGCTGGCCAAGCGCCGCTTCCACGAAGTGCCGGAGCCGTTCGCCGTCACCGCCAATCACCCGAAACTGCTCACCGCCAACGCGGTTCACGAGACCATGGTGGGCAAGGCCAGCACCGCCCTGCCCGCTGTCATCCGCGAAATCGCCGTCTATCGCACGGCGTGGACGATCGGTTGTTCTTGGTGCGTCGACTTCGGCGCCATGCTCATGCGGCTGGGCGAACTGGACGTCGCGCGGCTCGAGCACATCGCCGACTACGCGACCTCGTCGCTGTACTCCGACGACGAGCGCGCCGCCATCGCCTACGCCGACGCGATGACCGCCACGCCGACCGCGGTCACCGACGAGCAGGTCGCCGACCTGGAGCGGCGGTTCGGCCGAGCGGGCGTGATCGAGCTCAGCTATCACATCGCGCTGGAAAACTCGCGCGCCCGGTTCAATTCGGCGCTCGGGATCACCGCGCAGGGTTTCAGCACCGATTCGTGCCGAGTGCCCTGGGCGTGAAAACCGCCGTGGCGCTGCGGGAAAGGCCCGGGGCGACCTGGCATTTCGAGGCCGCGGATACTCCGGACTGTCGTTATAGCCCGGAATGCACTAAGAATAGGAGGTGTTGACGTCGCCTGGCCGCGCCGCGGTCGACGAGCTGCCGTCGCGAATTTCGCGCAACGGCAGGCCGTGCCGGCGTCTTCGGTTTCTCGAGTTCCCCTCCGCTCAACCCTTTGGAGCCGCATGCTCGACGAACAGACCTCGGACGACGACGTCGCGCGGCTGGCCAGACGGGTCGAGAAGGCCCGCGGCCGGCTCGCCTATCAGTTCGACCCGGCGCTGACCGGCGCGCTGTCGGAGGAGGAACTGGTCGCGGAACGCGAACTGGCCGAACGCATCCGGACGCAGGATCGCGACCAGCGCTGGAAGCAGGCCGAGGCGGCCTCCGCGGCCTCCGACCGGTCACGGAACACTTCGGAGGCCATCGAGAAGGCCGAGATCAGGGACCTGCTGCTGGCCCGCAAAGCCATCGCCGCGCAGCGGCGCGCGTCCAGCCCGCATGCCAGGCTGGCGTCGCTGTACCGGCACCGTTCGTGGTCGCTCGGCGCGCTGGCGGGCGTGGTCGCCGCCGGGATGCTGTGGTCGGCGGTCAACGTCCAGCACAACATCGCGCCGGGTGGCCCCACCGACCCGCTGTACTGGTTCAGCTACCTGCTCGAGGCGATGATCAGCGTGTCGCTGATCATCATCATGATCGGCACGAACAAGGTCACCGAGTGGGGCGTGCTGGACAACCGCAACCAAGTGGCGGCGGCCGAAGTCGCGTTGCTGGCGCTCACCGTGGGACTGAACACTTACCCGTATGTGAGCGAAGGCCGGTGGTTCGACGCCGCCGTACACGGGGTAGCCCCGGTGATGATCGGCGTCGCGCTACTCATCCACGACGCCGCGAGCGCGCGATACGGACGCGCGATCAGCTACGCCACTGACCAGGTACGGAATCTGCCCGACCCGGCCGGGCACGACCCGTTGCCGGAACGCTCCTCGGAGAACACCCGGTCCGGCGCGGACGCCGGCTTCCCGATGGATCTGCACGCACCTTTGGTTCAAGGCGCGCACAGCTAGGTCTGACGCGCGGCAGCACAACAGAATTCGTCACCGATCACGGACCGGGCGGTCCGGTGGCGGCGCGAACCGCCGGAAAGGGTGGTCGGTGGGCGTGAGCCGTTTAATGGAGCCCGGCCCGCGCCCACCACACCGACATTCAGTACGGGTACCGGCTTTCGACCGCGTCCTTGGCCTCTTTGAGCCCGCAGCCGGTGAGTTCCCGATACCGCTTGATCGCGTGAATCTTCTTGCCCTGCGCCAGTAACGCGTCGATTTCCGCCATGCCGTCACCCCGCGGAACCGACGGCACGGTACGTGGCGGGGCGACCGAGGCAGGCGCTTCGATGCCCAGATGGGTCATGATCAGGTTGAGCTTGATGTGTAACGAGTCGACCTTGCGCTCCAAGCGCCGGTTGGCAAACATGACCCATCGTAACGACCGGCGCCGTGCGTCACGCCGCGTCGAGCACAGCGTCGGCGAGACTCGACCTGGTTTCGAAACGCCCGAGGTCCTGGGCCAATTGCAACAGCCGGTCCACACACCAGGCGCCGGTGACCAGGCGCAGCCCGCGACCGGTCTGCGTAAGCATGGTCCGCGCGTCGACCAGGACATACAGCCCGGCGACGCCGAAGAACGTGACTTTCGACAGATCGATGACCACCAGGGGCGCCGCCGTACCCAACGAGCCGATCAGCCTGCGGCGGAACACTTCCGCGGTGTAATGGTCGACCTCACCCGCTAGCGCGCATAGCGTGACCTGTTCGCTCGGGGCCGTGACGGAGATCTTGAGCCGCTCGGCGGGGTGATCGGCATTGCGAGCAGCGGTGAGAACGTACGTGGGATTGGCCAAGCCTGCCGACATGAGGACCTCGGTCCTGTCGCCCGCAACAATCTCCCGACGAGGTGCCTGCGGGTAATGATGCGCTCCGGAAGACAGGGCCACCGGAACTAGGCTGTTTGCTCAACCCTCACGAAGGAGTACCCCCGCGGTAGGGCCGCCACACCTGGATTACGCCGACTTCTCCCGGCGCTCCGCCCGCTGCGCCTTGCGCGGCACGATGGTGGGCAGCACGTTGTCGTTGACCGTGTCCGCGTTCACGACCACCTTGGCGACGTCGTCGCGGCTGGGGATGTCGTACATCGCGGGCTGGAGGACCTCCTCCATGATCGCCCGCAGGCCACGCGCGCCGGTACCGCGCAGGATCGCCTGATCGGCGACCGCCTCCAGCGCGTCGTCGGTGAACTCGAGGTCGACCCCGTCCATCTCGAACAACCGGACGTACTGCTTGACCAGCGCGTTCTTCGGCTCGGAAAGGATCTTGACCAACGATTCCTTGTCCAGGTTGGTCACCGACGCGACCACCGGCAGACGACCGATGAACTCGGGGATCAAGCCGAACTTGATCAGATCCTCGGGCATGACGTCCGCGAAGTGATCGGTGGTGTCGATCTCGGCCTTGGAGCGCACCTCGGCGCCGAAACCGATGCCGCGGTGGCCGGTGCGGTCGGAGATGATCTTCTCCAGGCCCGCGAAAGCGCCCGCCACGATGAACAGCACGTTGGTGGTGTCGATCTGGATGAACTCCTGGTGCGGGTGCTTGCGCCCGCCCTGCGGCGGCACGCTCGCCTGGGTGCCCTCCAGGATCTTCAGCAGGGCCTGCTGCACGCCCTCGCCGGACACGTCGCGGGTGATCGACGGGTTCTCGCTCTTGCGGGCGATCTTGTCGACCTCGTCGATGTAGATGATGCCGGTCTCGGCGCGCTTGACGTCGTAGTCGGCGGCCTGGATCAGCTTCAGCAGGATGTTCTCGACATCCTCACCGACGTACCCGGCCTCGGTCAGCGCGGTGGCGTCGGCGATGGCGAACGGCACGTTCAGCATCTTCGCCAACGTCTGGGCCAGATAGGTCTTGCCGCAGCCGGTGGGGCCCAGCATCAGGATGTTGGACTTGGCCAGCTCGACGGTCTCGCCGCGGCTGTCGCGCCCCTTGTCACCCGCCTGGATGCGTTTGTAATGGTTGTAGACGGCCACCGCGAGAGTGCGCTTGGCGGTGTCCTGGCCGATGACGTAGTTCTCCAGGAAGTCCCGGATCTCCGCCGGCTTGGGCAGCTCATCGAGCTTGACCTCGCTCGATTCGGCGAGCTCCTCCTCGATGATCTCGTTGCAGAGATCGATGCACTCGTCGCAGATGTACACCCCTGGTCCCGCAATGAGCTTCTTGACCTGCTTCTGGCTCTTTCCGCAGAACGAGCACTTCAGCAGATCGCCGCCATCTCCGATGCGCGCCATCTCGTGGGTCCCTACTTCCTTGTCCGCGTGCAACCGTCCGTCCAGGTTGCCAGCTGTCCACCACTTTCGCAGCCGCAAACGCATCGGCTGATTCGTGGCCGGTGGGCAGTGCTGTCAACCGGGAGCAAAGGTCCCTAGGTCGACCGTACCCGGTGTTCGGGACGGAGGTCGACAACTCGCGCATGTTTCTCGCGCGGGTTGTGCGAGTTGTCACCCACTGTCGAAAGGCGGACCGCCCGCCGGATCGGCAATCGACACTCCGGACCGCCCTCGCGCCGCGCCGGGTTCGAACAAATTCTCGAATCGCGGCGGTGTGATAAGCGGTCCGGCCGGGCGGCATACCCCATGGCATGCTTCCCGGCCGGAATCTCCCTGTCATAGAACCATTTCCGAGCGAACCGCCGCCGGGATCGGCAATTCGCCCAGTCGTCCCGGCCCGGCCGGAAACGACGATTCGCGCTTTTATTTCTGCGCGCTGAGCTTGCGGTAGTCGAACACCGTGTCGATGATCCCGTACTCCTTGGCCTCCTCGGCCGTCAGGATCTTGTCACGGTCGGTGTCCTTGCGGATGGTGTCGGCGTCCTTGCCGGTGTGCCGCGCGAGCGTGGTCTCCATCAGGCGACGCATGCGCTCGATCTCGGCGGCCTGGATCTCCAGGTCCGACACCTGACCCTGGATGCCACCCTCCAGCGACGGCTGGTGGATCAGGACGCGAGCGTTGGGCAGGCAGGCCCGCTTGCCGGGGGAGCCCGCGGCCAGCAGCACGGCCGCGGCCGAGGCGGCCTGGCCGAGGCAGACCGTGGCGACGTCGGCGCGCACGTACTGCATGGTGTCGTAGATGGCCATCAGCGAGGTGAACGAGCCACCCGGCGAGTTGATGTACATGGTGATGTCGCGGTCGGGGTCCAGCGACTCCAGCACCAGCAGCTGCGCCATGATGTCGTTGGCCGAGGCGTCGTCCACCTGCACGCCGAGGAAGATGATGCGCTCCTCGAACAGCTTGTTGTACGGGTTGGACTCCTTGACGCCGAAGCTCGAGTGCTCGATGAACGACGGCAGGATGTAGCGCGCCTGCGGGCTCTGCGGTGCGATACCGGACAGGCCGGCGCGCGGGTCGATCGAATGGGCCATCTGAGTCTCCAAAGTCGGTGCGGCGGCCGGACGTTCGAGGCGTCCGGGGGCCTGTGGGTGATCCGGTGCGTTACTTCTTGGCGCCGTTGGCCTGATTCGCGTGGCTGATCACGTGGTCGATGAAGCCGTATTCCAGGGCTTCGGACGCGGTGAACCAGCGGTCCCGGTCGGCGTCGGTGGTGACCTGCTCGACCGACTTGCCGGTGTGCAGCGCCTGCAGCTCGTTCAGCTCCCGCTTCGTGTGCGCGAATTGCTCCGCCATGATCGCGATATCCGCCGCCGAGCCGCCGATACCCGCGGAGGGCTGGTGCATCATGATGCGCGCGTGCGGCAGCGCGTAGCGCTTGCCCTTGGTGCCCGCGGTGAGCAGGAATTGCCCCATCGACGCGGCCAGGCCCATGCCGTAGGTGGCGATGTCGCACTCGGCGAACTGCATCGTGTCGTAGATGGCCATGCCCGCGGTCACCGAGCCGCCCGGCGAGTTGATGTAGAGCGAGATGTCCTTGGTGGGATCCTCCGCCGAGAGCAACAGGATCTGCGCGCACAGCTTGTTCGCGATGTCGTCGTCGACCTGCGTGCCGAGGAAGATGATGCGCTCCCGCAGCAGGCGCTCGTACACCGAATCACTGAGGTTGAGACCAGCAGTCGCGGTTGTCATGACCCCTGCCTGGTTGATTGTCACGGATACCTGCCTTCTCTCGCCGGCTCGTTGCGGAGTGCCACATAGCCATCACTGGTCGGATATGCCGCGCCCAGCGGACGGGCTATCCGACTTGCCGTCACAAACATTAACGAAGCAGGGCGGCACCGAACTCCCGGTACCGCCCTTTCTTCGCTCACAGCGCAATCAGCGCACCTCTCGGGCGTCGAACACGCCGACATTCCATGAAATTATTCGGCGTCCGCCGCGGCCGCCTCGGCGGCCTGGTCCTCGTCCGCGGAATCGGCGGGAGGGCCGAACATTTCGGCGGTGTCCACCGGGTTGCCCGCGGAGTCGGTGACGGTCACCTTGCCGACCACGCCCGCCAGCGCCTTGCCGCGGCGCACATCCGCGAACACCGCGCCGAGCTGGCCCGCCTGCTGCACCTGCTGGATGAACTGCTCCGGCGACATGCCGTAGCGCTGCGCCTGGAACAGGATCCGCTCGGTGAGCTCCTCCTGCCCGACCTGGGTGCCCTCCGCCTCGGCGATCGCGTCCAGCAGCAGCTGGGTCTTGACCGACTTCTCGGCGGACTCCTTGGTCTCGGTGTCGAACTCCTCGCGTGTGCTGCCCTGCGCCTCGAGCGCCTCGGCGAACTTGGCCTCGTCGTGGTCGAAGCCGTGCACCGCGTCGTGGGTCACCGCGTCGATCTCGGCCTTCACCACGGCCTCGGGCAGCGGTACCTCGACCTGCTCGAGCAGGGTCTCCAGCACCTTGTCGCGGATCTCGCCCGCCTGCTGCACCTTCTTGACCCGCTCGACGCGGCTGCGCAGGTCGGTCTTCAGCTCGTCCAGGGTGTCGAATTCGCTGGCCAGCTGGGCGAACTCGTCATCGGCCTCGGGCAGCTCGCGCTCCTTGACGGTCTGCACGGTGACGGTGATGACCGCCTCCTTGCCCGCGTGCTCGCCCGCGACCAGCGTCGAGGTGAACTCCTTCGACTCGCCCGCCGACAATCCGACCAGCGCCTCGTCCAGGCCCTCGATGAGCTGACCGGAACCGACCTCGTGGGACAGGCCGGTCGTGGCGGCCTCGGGCACCTCCTGGCCGTCCACCGTCGCCGCGAGATCGATGGAGACGAAGTCGCCGTCCTGCACCGGACGCTCGACCCCGGCCAGGGTGCCGAAGCGCTGGCGCAGCGACTGCAACTGCTCCTCGATGTCCTCGTCGCCGACGGTGAACGCGTCGACGGTGACCGCGATGCTCTCGTAGTCCGGCAGAGTGATCTCCGGACGCACGTCGACCTCGGCGGTGAAGGCGAGCTCCTGGCCGTCCTCGATCTTGGTGATCTCGATCTCCGGCTGACCGATGACCTTCACCTCGGAGGTGGTGACGGCCTCGCTGTAGCGACCGGGCAGCGCGTCGTTGACCACCTGCTCCAGGATCGCGCCACGGCCGAGACGGGCCTCGAGCAGCTTCGCGGGCGCCTTACCGGGGCGGAAGCCGGGGATACGAACCTGCTTGGCCAGTGCCTTGTACGCGCGGTCGAAATCGGGCTTCAGCTCCTCGAAGGGCACCTCGACATTGATCCGGACCCGGGTCGGGCTCAGCTGCTCGACGGTGCTCTTCACGGACATGCTCCTTGTTCGTTGTTCGTACTGGTTTACGTTCGGTGTGCGGTGCCTCACCCCGGCACTCCAACTCGGAACGGCGGATGAGGCGGCCCTACGCCGGCTGCCGCACTCCCCCACCGGCGCGGTTCCGAACCGGAGTACCGGCCTCGGCCGAGACGACGAGGAATGCGGCGTACGCCACGCATCCCGACCAGGTTAGTTGACCGGCCGAGCGGGCCTGCATCCGGCGGTGCCCGGCGCGGGCCGCGAAAGCCGGAGTCACTTCCCCACCGAGACCGCGTCGGTGACGAAGACCAGCGTCTCGTACGGCGCGATGCCGCGTCCGCCCGCGCCGTAGCCCAGCTCCGGCGGCACGATCAACAACCTGCGCGAGCCTTCCCGGACACCGACGAGCCCCTGGTCCCAGCCGTCGATGACCTGTCCTCCGCCGAGGGTGAGCTGGAACGGCTTGCCGCGATCGAACGAACTGTCCAGCGTCTTCTTGTCCGACCAGGTGACCAGCGCGTAGTTCATGGTCAGCTGCTGGCCTGCCGCGGCGCCTGGCCCGCTGCCCTCGCTCAGATCCTTGACGATCAGCCGCTTGGGCGGGTCGCAGTCGTCCGGGATGGTGATGGTGGGTGCGACGCCGAAGTCGCCGGCGACGCGGATGTCCTCGGCGGTGCACTCCCGGCCTTTGCTCTGCGTGGCCGGGCGCTGCGCGGGGGAAGGCCCCGCCGCCACGGTGGTCCTCGTCGCGGAGACGGTCGTGGCGGTCGGCTCGTCGTCCGAGCCGCAAGCCGCCAGCGCGATGGTCGTCGCGGCGAGGGCGCCGACACCGATGATCCTTCCGAGAATGTGCATGCCGCGGACCCTAGACCACGAACGGGGACCTGGCCGGGTGGGCTTCCCGCGACACGCGCGGACCGCCGCGCGGAGCCCACTCCGGCTAGGCTGGCGGTGAATTCTCCATCCGGCGTTGCCGATTCCGATCGGCGACCGTTGCAGGATCGGAACGGCTGTTCCGCGTGGCGCCGCCGCCCCCGATGCCCCCGAACCTGAGGAGAGTCGGCGCATGACCCACATGGCAAGTGCAGGTGGCGACACCTCGGCGGACAACGTCGGCAGCACCGGCGGTCGAACCGTGGCCCCGCGTCCCTACCGGCTGGCGGACGTTCCGGGCCCGTTGGAACGCGACGAACTGGCGTCGATCGACGCGTGGTGGCGGGCCGCCAACTATCTCGCGGTCGGCCAGATCTACCTGATGGCCAATCCGCTGCTGCGCGAGCCGCTGCGCTCCGAGCACATCAAGCCCAGGTTGCTCGGGCATTTCGGCACGGTACCCGGCCTCAATCTGGTCTGGACGCACGCCAATCGCGCGATCCGGCAACGCCGGCTCAACGCCGTCTTCGTCGCGGGCCCCGGACACGGCGGTCCAGGGCCGAACGCGTGCGCCTGGCTGGAGGGCACATATTCCGAGCTCTACAGCCACATCTCGCAGGACGCCGCGGGCATGGGAGCACTGTTCGGCCAATTCTCCTTTCCCGGCGGGGTGCCGAGTCACTGCGCACCGGAGACCCCCGGCTCCTTCCACGAGGGCGGTGAACTCGGCTATTCGCTGCTGCACGCGTTCGGCGCCGCGTTGGACAACCCCGATCTCACCGTGTTCTGCGTGGTCGGCGACGGCGAGGCGGAGACGGGACCGCTGGCCACGAGCTGGCATGCGAACAAGTTCCTCAATCCGGCGCGCGACGGCGCGGTGCTGCCGATCCTGGCGCTGAACGAGTACAAGATCGCCAACCCGACCATTCTGGCGCGCATCCCGGAATCGGAACTGCTCGCCCTGCTGCGCGGATACGGCTACGAACCGATCGTCGTCGCCGGCGACGATCCCGCGGTGGTCCACCAGGCGATGGCCGCGGCGGTGGACACGAGTATGGATCGCATCGACCGGATCCAGCGCGCCGCGCGCGGCGGCGGCGATGGGACGCGGCCCACCTGGCCGATGATCGTGTTACGCACGCCCAAGGGCTGGACCTGTCCGCCGGTGGTGGACGGCGACCAGGTCGAGGGCACCTTCCGGGCACACCAGGTGCCGTTGCCGGGTGCGCGCACCGATGCAGGCCACCGCGCGGTCCTGGAACAGTGGCTGCGCTCCTACCGTCCGGAGGAGCTGTTCGACGCCGGCGGTGCACCGGCGCCGGAACTGATCGCGCAGGTACCCGGCGGCGATCGGCGGATGAGCGCCAATCCGGTCGCCAACGGCGGTGCGCTGCTGCGCGACCTGCGCCTGCCGGACTGGGGCGACTTCGGCGTCGAGGTGTCCGCGCCGGGCGCGACCGAGCACTCGGCCACCAGGGTGCTCGGCGGCTGGCTGCGGGAGGTCACCAGACACAATCCGGACAACTTCCTGACCTTCGCGCCGGACGAATTGGCCAGTAACCGGTTACAGGACATCCTCGAGGTCACCGGCCGCGACTGGCAAGCCGAGATCGACCCCCGCGACGAGAAACTCGACCGCACCGGCCGGGTGATCGAGGTGCTGTCCGAACACATGTGCCAGGGATTGCTGGAGGGCTACCTGCTGACCGGCAGGCACGGCGTCTTCACTTGCTACGAGGCGTTCATCCACATCGTCGACGCCATGTTCAACCAGCACGCCAAATGGCTCGACGCCAGCTCGGCGGTGCCGTGGCGGCGCCCGATTCCGAGCCTGAACTATCTGCTGTCCTCGCACGTCTGGCGCCAGGACCACAACGGCTTCACCCACCAGGATCCCGGTTTCCTGGACGTGGTGCTGAACAAGAAGGCCTCGATCGTGCGGGTGTACCTGCCGCCGGACGCCAACACACTGCTGTCCACCTATGACCACTGCCTGCGCTCCCGGCACTATGTGAATGTGGTGGTCGCGGGCAAGCAGCCCCAGGCCGACTGGCTGTCGGTGGCCGAAGCCGCCGAGCACTGCGCGCGCGGGATCGGCATCTGGCCGTGGGCAGGCCACCGCGACGACGGGGGCACCACGCCGGACGTAGTGCTGGCGTGCGCGGGCGACGTGCCGACGCTGGAAACCCTCGCCGCCGCCGCGATCCTGCGCGAACGGCTGCCGGATCTGCGCGTCCGGGTGGTCAATGTGGTCGACCTGATGCGGTTGCAACCGCCGAACGAGCATCCGCACGGTCTGCCCGACCACGAGTTCGACACGCTGTTCACCCGGGACCGGCCGGTGATCTTCGCCTTCCACGGCTATCCGTGGTTGGTGCACCGGCTGACCTATCGGCGCACCAACCACGGCGAACTGCATGTCCGCGGGTACAAGGAGCGGGGCACGACGACCACGCCGTTCGACATGGTGATGCTCAACGACCTGGACCGCTACCACCTCGTCATGGATGTGATCGATCGCGTGCCCAGCCTGCGTGAGCGCGCCGCGGGGCTGCGGCAGGAGATGGTCGACGCGCGTTGGACGGCTCGTGCGTGGACCAGGGAACACGGCACGGACATTCCCGAGGTAGCCGACTGGAGCTGGCCCTACCGGCGCGATTGAACATCCCCGGAGAGCAAGTACGATCGACCGTATGGAAAGTGGCCGGCGCACCGCCGAGATCACCGACAAGCGATTGCTGCGCGGTGCGCGAACTCGCGCCACGGTGCTGCGGCAGGCGGTCGACATCGCCTCGCTGGACGGATTGGACGGTCTCAGCTTCGGCAGGCTGGCCGCCGACACCGGGCTGAGCAAAGCGGGAATCCAGACCCTGTTCCGCACGAAGGAAGCACTGCAACTGGCCGCCGTCGACCACGCGCGCGACCGGTTCGTGGAAGCGGTCGTCGAACCGGCCCGTTCCGCGCCGCACGGTGTCGCTCGGCTGCGAGCCCTGCTCGACCACTGGATGGTCTACGCCGAGACACCGCTGTTCGCGGGCGGCTGCTTCCGCGTCGCGACCATGGCCGAGTGCGACAGCAAGCCGGGACCGGTGCGCGACGCCCTGTTCCGTGATCAGCGAGCGTGGGTGCGGCTACTGGCCCGGGAGTTGCGCTCGGCGGCGTCCGCCGGTGAGATCGCCGAACTCGACGCGGAGCTGACCGCGTTCCAGATCGATGCGGTGCTGTGCGCCACCAACACCGCGCTGCGAATCGGCGACCCGGAGGCCGCCGATCGCGCCCACCGCATCGTCGAAGGCTTGCTGCGGCCATCCTGAGCACGGGCTATGCGACTCGGGCAGGACACGAACCGAATTGTGAGCGAGTCCAGGACATTCGGAAATCTCGGACAGAGGTCGCCGCCACCTTGTATCTTGCGGACAACGCGTTTCACGCGTTCCCGTAGCAACTCCCCCATCCGTCGCCGTTGCCGGAGGGCGCGCAGAAGGGCGGTTCCCATGAACCACACAGCCGAAGCGACCGGGTTGGAAATCCTTGGTGCGATCTTGATGGTGGCCTGGATGGTCGTCATGTGGGCGGCCGTCGGCGTACTCGTCGTCGCGTTGCGTAAACCTCTGCGACCATGGATGTTCCGCACCGCGCTCGGTGTCGTCGCGCTCGGTGTGGTCGCCCAGATAGGACACTTCCAGGAGCACGTGGCACAGGTCGGGTACTGGATCCAGCACCCGAACTCACCGGCGTGGATGACCCCGTGGGGCACCGGCCTGGCCAATGGATTCGCTCAGGTCGACCACATGAAGCCGGCGCTCGGCATGGAAATCCTGCACTTGGTCGGCAATTTCCACTTCCTCGCCGGACTGGTCGGGGTCGCCCTGATCACCCACCACGCGCTGGAGAGCAAGGCTCGCAAGTGGGGTCGTATGGGCGTGCTGATGCAAGGCATCCACGGGCTCGAGCATCTCGCGCTCACCCTGACGGTCGCGTTCGGCACCAAAGCGATCGGGCTGTCGACCATCTTCGGCCTGCTCGACCCCGGCCCCGGCGCGGCCACATACCGCATCTGGTGGCACTTCCTGGCCAACGTGATCGGCACGACCATCTTCGCCCTCGCGCTGTACCACCTGTGGCGCGAGCGCGCGATGATCGAAGCTGGATACCGTGACTCCGCCGCCGCGAAGCCGAAGCGCGCTCCGGCTGCTGCCGGGGGTTCGGGGGCTCCGGCGTTCGCGGCGATGACCGAAGCCTGATCCGTAGATCGATTCCGCACATTCGGTGCGGTACATACCGATATCGCCGCCACGGCCCTGCGGGAC
>NZ_JBHVDM010000049.1:0-49482 GCF_042802775.1 Nocardia sp. NPDC057455
TTTTCGGGGCTACGCTGACCGGGGCCATACATCCGAGGTGATGTGGATGTTATGAGTGCTGCGAGGTCGAGCTGGTTCGGCCCGTCGGCGATGGCACTCGGATTCCGCTGTCCGGCCCACCTCGCCTCGACGCCGTCGCCTTGCCATCATGCGATCTCGTCCTGCGACTATCTCGTATCGGCTGACCTGCGGATTCGTACACGCCGAAACGCTCGGCGATGCCGATTGCCGCACGATCAACGCTCGCCAACCGTGACGTCGCTGCCGGACGGCATAGCCTGGCCGAATGAAGGAGATCGGTTCCAGGGCGCGAACTCTGCCCGCACCGCCTCGTGCGGTCTGGCAATCGCTGACCGAGCCTCGGCGTCCGGGCGCGCGGCCTTGGCTCAACCTGCTGCCGGACGAGATGGAACCGACGGTCTTGAACGCTGACGAGCCCGCCGTAGTGATGTGGTCCTCGTTGTGGCCGAGCAGGCCCGGCGATCAAGTGCGTTTCGACTTGGCGGCTGTCGACGGTGGATGCACATCGCTGCGGTTCACGCTGCTGGCGTACGGACAGCCTCCTGACGAGAGCAAGATCGGACACCTCCGCCGCCGCCTCAACCAACTGCTCTTCGCCGATCTCCGGTACTCCTTCGGTCAGTGATCGGCGATATCGCCGAGCGTGCGCTGATAAGAGGGCGCGGCCTCCCTCCGACCGGCCGCTGGTCAGTGCTGGGTAATGCAGCGGCATGTAATCAGCAGGCGTAAGCGCGGCCGACGGCCGGTTCGCGCTCAGCCTGCGGCACTTCGCGCAGGCAGCCGAGCGGGACGACGCCTTCGCTGCTCATCCGCACGCCCGTGCGGCGGTCCGGATTCACGCAGGTAAGCCCGGTTGTCGCGAGGCGGCAGAGGTACGCGCCGAAGGCCACGGTGCTGTCATAAGGCAACGTCGCGCCCTCGCCGTTGATGAAAAGTCCTGGGTCGCCTCGAAACTGGCCCACGGTCAGCCGCTGACCGGAGTAGGTCACATACCCGCCGAACCACTGGCCGTAGCCCTCACCCGGCGCGGGTGCCGGTTCCTTCAGCTCGACCATGCAGTCGAACCCGTCGAAATCGAACTCGACACCGGTGATGCAGCTGATCTTGTGGGTCGGGCTGACGAACGCGATGTCGTCCCGCAGGTCGGTCACCGGCCCGCCTTCGATCTGTGCCGAGTGGAAGCGAGCGAGATCGACCGGCGAACCGTGCCGAACCCACTCGATCCGATCCAGCAGATCCCCACCATTGTCCGGCGCGCCCGTCTGCGCCGGCCCCGTCCCGGTCTGCGACGACCCCGCCGCCGGCTGCGGCTTCCCCGCCGTGACCTGCGCGCATCCACCCAACAGCAGCACCAAGCCCACCGCAACCACCCAACGCATACTGCTCACAGTATCGCTGTGCCTCAACAGAATTCACCTCACGAGTTCGATCATCGGCAGCGCACCTGATTCTGCGCACGACTGGGCGGAGACGCAGCGTTACGGGGGTGTAGGGGAGTGCGCGGTGGTGACCAGCAGGCGGTGCAGCACCTGCGCGGGCGGCGCGGCTTGCGCGGCGTTCAGGATCACGTCGGTGAACGCCTCGGCCAGAGCGGTGGTGGGCTGGAACCGTCCGCGGTCGAAGCTGTGGCCGCTCAACTGCGATCGCCATTCCTGGAAGCCGGACACCGTCCGATTCAACGAGCCCTTGTCCTCTGGGCTCATTTGCGGCAGATACGCCGTCAGCAGCGCTCGCTGCGCGGCGGCGCGGGCGCGGAAGCCGCCTGCCCCGTCGAGCGCTCTACCGAGTTCCCGCACGATCGCCGAATACACCGGACGTCGTGCGCATCCCGGTGCGACCAGGCCCGCGTTGTCGGCTGCGGTCACGGTCTGCTCCAACTGCTTCGGGTCGGTGGCGACGCGTACCGCCAGCACGATACGGGCCGAATCCCATTCCAGCGCGGCCGTTTCGCCGTCCATCAGATCCTCGATTCCGATGGCGCGCAGGGCGATCTGCGGGTATCGCGGCAGCACGTCGTCCACAGCGGCGACGATCTCGGTCAATACCTCCCCCGCTACGTCCGGGATGTCGAAGCCGAAGGCGCGCACGCCGTGGCGATCGGCGAGTTCCCGGGTGAGGCGAGCAGCGATCGACTCGCCGGAGGCGTCCACCTTCCGCCCCGGTTTCTCGTCCTTCCGGTCCGGTCGTGCGGGAGGTCGGCCGGGCATGCGCGGCGGTGCACCGGGTGTACCCGCGTCCGGCGCGGACACTCTCGGCGGGCGACCTCCGGCGGCATTGGACCATGGCGTGCTCGGCGGCGCGGCGCCGGTTTGTTTCGCGGCGGATTGCGCGGCAGCGGCTCGCCGCGTTTCGGCGTCTGCCTTCGTCCACGGTGACGACGGCCGATTGCCCGGTGCGGGACGGGTGAGCGCGGCATCCGCCTGACGAGTCGGGTTCACGCTGGGGCCGGGTACGCCCGGCTGGTCGGTGCCGCTATGGTCGGCGCCGTTCGGATTGCTCTCGGCCTCGCCCGGCCGCTGACCCGAGGCGGGCCCGTCGTCGGGTACGCCCGGGGTTCGAGCGGTCGGAGCCGACGAGAGCGGTGACCGATCGGCCGGTGCGGCAGCGGCGGACGCCGGTTGTCTCGGCGCTGTCGCCGTGACGGCAGCAGTGGGCACGGGAGATCCCACCAACGGCTGTGCGGCGGTGGGTATGTCTGTTGCGCTGGGGTCGAGCCGATGGGTGGGACCGGCATCGACACTCACCGGAAGGGAGGCCGGATCGTTCCGGAATCCGGTGGCGACGTTGTGGATACGCTGCCCGACGGCCCGGTCCTGGTTCTCGAAGTTCTCCGCGAGGTGGCGCAGATCGGTGCCGGCCTGCTGGAGTGCCTCGACGAGGCTGTTCAAGTCGGTCATCGTGCGTTGATGTTCCGGAACGTAGGATTCGGCGAACGCGCGGCCGGCATCGTCTTTTCCCCAAGGTTCGCCTTCCCCCGCCAGGGCAGCGCGCAGCTTCCGCACGGTAGCCGCCACATCCGCCCCGATCAGGTCGAACCGCGGTGCGTGGTCGCGCAGCTTATCCGGGTCGACCGAGAACTCCTCGCCCACACCTTCTCCCTACCCGCTGCAATCCATTGTCGCGGCAACCGCCGGTCGCATTTCTCGCCTACGGTGCGACTGCCGCCGCACGAAGCGTTCGGATCGAGGCCTCCTTCGCGGGCGCCTTGCTGGATTCGGAAATGATCCCTGCTCCGGTAGTTGCATTCTCAACAGTTCCGCACCGCCTCGCGATTCCTGTCGGCCGGCACCTCTCATGATGGGACTTTTATCGCTGCTGGGAATAGTGGATGCGGCCCGATATGTCTAGATAGTCCCGCAGCGACTGTGAGGGTGCCGGGAGGCAAGCTGCGATGGATTCGAGCGGTTTGCTGGCCGAGGTGCCGTCGGCTGTGCGGGAATTGGTTCTCGGTCATTGGCCGGAGACCGACGTCGATGGCATGCGTCGTAATGGAGACGCGTACCTGGTGGCTTCCGGCGAATTGAACAACTCGGCCGACCGGTACGAGACCGAGGCGGCGGGCACCGAACAAGCCGTTGCGGGCGCCACGTCGACGGCGCTGGCCGAACGCCATCGTGTGGTCGTGAAGTCCATGCGTGATCAGGCGGCGGTGTGTCAGAGCCTGGGCAAGCAGTGCCACGACGTCGCCGATTCGGCTGTGCAGACGCAGCATCTCCTGATCGCGATGGGAATCGCGCTGGCGGCTCAATTGGCTTACGACGCGCTGCTGTTCTTCCAAGGTGGTGGCGCGAAAGCGCTGATCGACCGGATCGAGGCCGAGCAGGCGATGGCCGCCGCGGCTGCGCGTCTGGCCGTGGAGGTGGGCGAGCGGGCGGTCGCGGGCGCGGCACAACGAGCTGCGCTGCACACCGCTGTCCACGCGGCGAAGATCGGCCTTCTGACCAGTGCCGCGATCAGTGGGGGCGCACAGCTGTGGGATCTGAAGGACGGGGTGCGCGACAAGTTCGACACGGGCGCCTTCCTGGAAATGCTCCTCGGTGGTGTGGTCGGCGGCGTGGCGGGTGCGGAGGTCGGCCGCAGGCTCGCGCCGCGCGTGCTGGGCTTGACGCGCGGCAGAGCGGTCAGTACCTCCGGCCGGCTCGCCGCGCACATGGGCGGCACGATGTTGCTCGGCGGCGCGGGCGGTCTGGCGGGCGGCCTGGCCGGAGCGGTGCCCTCGGTGTTGATCCACCTGGACGAGATCCACAGCCTCGGTGATCTGTTCAAGATGGTTCGCGAATCCGCGATCACCGGCTTCGGCAGCGGGTTCGTCGGCGCGGCGGGTAGTGCGATCCGAGTCCACACCGCAGGCCGCAACGCGTCGCGTTCCGAGAGCGACGCACCTCGGCTCGGTCTACGCCACTGGGAATTCGCGTCACGCATCAATGAGCTGTTGAGCTCGGGTGAACCACCGCGGGTGGAAGTGATCGAGCGATTCAGCACCGAAGGCAACTCGGCGAGAGTAGTGGAGCGGCTCGTCTTCCACGACGGCACCGAGGTGATCCACAAGGTGGTCTCCGATCCGCAGCACGCGCACGCGGAATTCCTGAGCTCGCTGGTCGGCGACGCGGTGGGCGCGCGGGTGCCCGCGGTGCATGTCATCGGCGACCACGTCTACATGGAGGTCGTCCCCGGCACGGTGGCGGCGGAGACGTATCCGCGAAGGGCGTTCCCGCAGGAGGTCCTCAGCGGTCCTGCGGGAATGCGCCAGGGCGTCATGGACGTGCTGGTACGCATACCCGATCGCAATGGCGACAACTGGATGGTCGATCCGGACGGGAACGTGTGGGGAATAGACCACAGCCGCGCATTCGAGAACTTCGCCGACGCTCAGTATGTCGTCGGGCCCTTCGCGGAGAACTTCCTCCGCTATGGAGACAACTCCGAAATCCTCTGGAACGACCACGCTCTCACTCGCCCAGAGCTGCACGAGATCCGGCAGCGGGTCGAAGAGCTGAGCCCGGTCTTCCACGCCGCGGGCCATCGGGACTGGTACGACGGCATGCTCCAGCGGATGACGATGCTGGAGGAGCATGCCGCGGGTGGTGGTGACGCGGGGCGTGGGGTCCTGCCGGCGTTGTCACCGTCTTCCCCCGGCGCGGCGCCGGGAATCGTCCCTGGTGACGGCCGGGCGGTGTCCGTCACGCCACGACAGGACCGGCCGACCGGGACCGACGCGTATGGGCGCAACGGCAGGCCACCCACACCGCGCGGCGACGAGGTCAGCGGCTCGGCTGTCGCGCCACGAGGCCGCAGGGACCAGCCGCCGCCACTACCACGGAATGCCGATGGTCCGCTCGTGCGGCAGGAGGAGTTGACGCCGCGGGTTCCGGTCGATGAGGTGGCCTCGGACGGTCGGCGGCCGGTACGGGACGATTCGCGTGTTCCGGACGAGTCGAGGCCGCGTCCTCCGGGCGATGAGGCGGATCCGGCCGGACGGCAGGCGGCAGCGGATGAGGCTCCGGCGACGCATGAAGGGCCGACGCCCCGCGCCCGGACCGACGAACCGACGTATGACGGCCCACCGACACGACCGCAGCCGCGGGTCGAGCTACACGACCAACCAGCGATCCAGGACCGATACAGGCTCGCGGCGGATGCCCCTCCCGCCGGATTCACCCAGTTCTACCGCCATCCCGACGGTGGCTACGTCGACATGGTGCTGACCGGTCCGGACGACGCGCGCCTTCAGCTTCGCCTGATCCCAGGCCAGGAGTACGTGCTCGGTCGTGGTGACGGCGCGCTGTTGGAACACATGGCCGGCGACAGAGTTTCGCGTCGTCACGCGACGATGACCGTGGACGAGCAAGGCCATGTCCTGCTTCGAGACGACAACTCGACGAACGGCACCTTCGTCGACGGCAAACAGCTGACCGGCGATCGCTGGGTCCGGATCCACGACGGCCAAGACGTCATGTTCAGTCGCGACCTGGAACTCGGCGTCACGTTCCAGCGTCAGATGGCCGAAGTGCGACTGTTCGGCGACGACGGACCCGCTCTGAAGCTGCACCGCGGCCGGGAGATCGAGATCGGTCGTGCGATGGTGCACCCCGATGCGCCCGGGCGCGACAGTATCTCGCGACGCCACGCGATCGTCAGCATGGATGAGAACGGCCGGGTATGGATCCAGGACGTTGACTCCATAAACGGCACCCGAGTCAACGGCGTTCGGCTCGGCACGGGCGAGCGCCGGGTACTGGAGCCAGGGGACGACTTGCGCCTCGGCTGGTATGACAGCACGGCGCAATTCGTCCCGACGGATGCGACGATCGAGGTCGATCCGGTCCGCGTGCGAATCGGCAGTGGCGCGGACGCGACACCGGTGCGGCTCACGCCGGGAGAAACGGTCGTGATCGGCACCGACCAGAACTCGCCGTTCGCATCTCAGTTGCGCGGGGCCCCCAATGTCGGTGAACGACACGCGACTCTCGGCTTGGACTACGACGGTCGACTGTGGATCCGGGACCACCCGGGTTCCGAAGGGGTGTGGGTCAACGGGGACAGGATCGCTCCGAACCGAAGAGTGACCCTGACCGAAGGCGACAATCTGGGGATCGGTCCGGATTACGTTGGGACCGCCCATATGGGCGGCGAGGCGCCGACCCTGCATCCACCTGCCGAACTGCATTTCGACCCCTTCAAGCACAAGCTTCCGATACGCCTCGCGCCGGGCCAGGAGGTGTCCGTCGACACCAGTGCACTCAACGGTCATGCGATGGTGATCGGAAGGCCGGGCAGGGAAGTCGCCGTCGGGCGCGAACTCGACGGTCGTGTTTGGGTGCGCGACCCGGACGGAGACAGCTGGATAGGAACCAAGGTCAACGACGAGACCATCTTGGCGGGCGAGAAGCGGTACCTGAACACCGGAGACAAGGTGACTTTCGGCGAGGTGTCCACCAGACTCCAAGTCGGTGGGGAAGCGCCGTTGCAGTTGAGATTGTCCGACGACGAGAGTCTGCCTCCCCTCACGTTGCGGCGTGGCGAGGAGGTGCTGATCGGTCGTGACCTGGAGTCACCGATGGCGAGCCACCTCGCCGACAATCTGCAGGTGTCGCGCCGGCACGCCACCGTCTATCGCGACGAGTACGGAGACGTGTGGTTGCGCGACGAGAACTCCACCAGAGGGACCTGGGTCGATAACGTCAAGGTCGATCCCGACATGCCGGTGCGCCTGCGCCCAGGTGACCAAATTCGTCTCGGCGATTGGGTGGGCGCGGCGCGATTCGAGGACGGCTTCCAGGAGAGCGTTCCGCGCGCATTGCCGGTGAGGCTGAACAACGAGCACGGTGATGTGTCCCTCGACTTGGTGCGTGGTGGCGAGCCGCTGCTGCTCGGGCGGGACAGCGCGGAGCTACCCGACAGCCTGTCCCGCACCGATGAGATCTCCCGTCGGCACGCCAGTGTCGGCGTCTACCCCTCCGGGCGAGTCTGGATCCGCGACGAAGGATCGACGAACCACACCTACGTGAACGGAACGGAGATCAAGCCGGGGACGAAGGTCATGCTGCATCCGGGCGACAGCGTGCGGCTTGCTGATTCGTTCGAGTTCGTCGTCGCCTATCCGCCTCCCGACGGCGGCGCATTCGTGAACATCATCGATCGGACACCCGAGACCTTGCGGATGGTCCAGGATATCGCTCGCGTGCCCAGCCACGTTTACGCGCGGGTCAGCGAGCACATGAACGCGGTTCCCGGCGGCGGGATCGTCATCGGAAATCGCCCCATGCTCGAATTGCCCGGCACCGAGAGCCTGGCAGGCAGCACCCCGTACGGCCGCAAACCCGGTACCAGCTGGAACACCGTGCGAGGCGTATACCTGGGCGGCCCGCGGCGCATCGTGATCAACTCCGGCGGGCAGGGCGGAAGCCTCAACGTGGTGCTGCACGAGTTCGGGCATGCCGTGGATGCGGCGTACGGCACCGGTGGGAAATGGCTCAGCGATTCGCAGGGGTGGCGTGATCTGCACTCGGTGATGCTCCAGTCCATCGGCAAAAGCAAGCAGTGGAACAATTACTACGACGAACCCAGCGAAGCGTTCGGCGAGGCGTTCTCGGCGTGGCTGCACGGTCCGCAGCAGCTTCGCGATTTCGCTCTCGGCGACCAGCAACTCGCGAATCGGCTGAAGGATTATTTTGACGGCGTATTCCGATGACACCAGCCCGCCCATGCTCGCCGAGGACGGTGAGACGATTCTGGTCCGGTTGCGCGGCCGGACCGAGGACGGCGTCTACTACAGCGGCTTCGAGGAGTTCCATCCCGGCGACCCCGGTTACGACGAGATGCTTCCGGTTGCGAGAGAAAACCCGGTCACGGAGTCGGAGCCCCCGCAGCGCCCGGTGGACGAAGACACCTTGGCCCGCATCTTGCGGGAAGCGGGATTGGACGGGATGGACCTCGGCAGCGAGTAACCGTGCCCTCGGCGGCGGGCTTGCGGGTTCGGACACGCCGAAACTCTGATGGCGAGTTCAACTTTCGCGGGGCATGAACACGATCTCGGCCGCACCGATGAATTTCGGGTGGATCCTCCGTCGATACCGCTGGATACACCGATAGCGGTGGGCCTGTGCTGAGACTGTTTCAGCGCGGGCAGGAATACATGGAGGCAATGATGAGCGTCGACGACCCTGTGCAGCGGCAAATGATCCGGTCGGGTGAGCAGGTGGCGCGGTGAGCGGTGCCAGGGTGTTGGTGGCGGGGGCGAGCATCGCGGGGCCCGCGTTGGCGCACTGGCTGCGTCGGTGGGGGGCCGAGGTGACCGTGGTGGAGCGGGCCCCCGAGCTGCGTCCCGGCGGGCAGGCGGTGGACGCGCGCGGGGTGGCCAAAGAGGTCATCCGGCGGATGGGATTGGACGCGGCGGTTCGCGCGGCCCGCACCGAGACCGCCGGCGCGTACACCGTGGACGTGGACGGGAACGTGCTGGAGACCTACCGCGCCGACGATGACGGCGGCGACGGGTACATCTCGGAGATCGAGATCCTGCGCGGAGATTTGTCGCGGGTGCTCTACGACGACACCCGCGACGGTGTGAAGTACGTCTTCGGCGACCGGATCGCCGAGCTCACCCAGGACGCGGGCGGGGTCGACGTGGTCTTCGCGGGCGGCGACCGGCGGCGCTTCGATCTGGTGGTTGGTGCGGATGGGCTGCATTCGGCGCTGCGAGCGATGGTCTTCGGGCCGCGCGAGCGGTTCGTCCGCCATCTCGGTCTCGTGCTGGCTTTCTACAGTGTGCCCAACGAGTTCGGGCTGGACCGCTGGCTGATCGACTACCAGGAGTCCGGTCGCTCCGCCGGACTGCGGCCCATCCCCGACGCCGGCCGGGCGATGGCCATGTTCTCCTTCCCCGCGGCCGACCTCGAGGTCGACTATCGCGACGTCGCGGCCCAGAAGCGTCTGCTGCGTGAGCGGATGGCCGGCATGGGCTGGTTGGCCCCGCGCATCCTCGCGCATCTGGACGACACCCCGGACTTCTACCTCGACCAGGTCGCCCAGGTGGTGATGGACCGCTGGTCGAGCGGACGGGTGGGGTTGCTCGGGGACGCGGCGTTCAGCTCGTCGCCGATGTCCGGGGCGGGCACCGGGCTGGCCCTGGTCGGTGCCTACCTGCTGGCCGGAGAGCTGGCCGCCGCCGGGTGGGATCCGGAGGCCGGGTTCGCCGGCTACGAGCGGCGGATGCGCTCGTTCGTCGAGGCCAACCAGGAGATCGGCCGGTTGCATGTGCGCAGCCGCGACGTCCCCGGGCCGGACGCCGAACCAAGCCCCGATTTCGCCGGCGAATGGTTCACCGAACTGGTCGAGCGCGCGATCAACGGCGTCGAGCTGCCCGACTACACCGGGGTGCCGGACTCCGAGGCTTCTGCCGGGCCGCCGATCACCTCGTCGGCCAACCCGTAGGTGTCACATAACGTCGAGAGGGACGACGCTTCGGCAGGACACCGCCGGACCGCTGACCGAGCGATCGTGACGTTATCGACCCGCGGCGGTAGCGGTGTCGCCGTCCGACCGTTCCCAGCCGCCCGGACGGTAGACCCACCGTTCATCGCTACCGTCGCGGGCGACGTAGGTGGCACCGAACGGAAGGTCTGTGACCTCACCGCTGTAGTACGCCAGCCGGAGCATGTCGACGGCCAGCCAGTACGCATAGTGGGCGGCCGTCGATTCCCACTCCGCGCGCTCGAGTGACGTCATGAAATGCTCGTCGCGGCGAAGAGCGTCCCCGTGCGGGCAAGTCCAGTACAGCACCCGTTCCGGGCCGCTGTATCCGCGCGGTATCAGCTCACGCGCAGCGCCGCACACGGAACACGGTCCCACCGGGCGGGGCGCGAATCGGTCCATTATCCAATGCAAGTCGATGGTGCTGTGCTCGGTGTCGCGGGTGCCGGTGCTTCCGCCGGGGGTCAGGCAATCCGGGCACTGCGACTCTCTGAGGCCGTCCCCGGTATCCGGCCACCCGACAGGCCACCGCGCGCCGCAACGCATGCACCGGAACTGGCCGCGATATGGTGCGGTCACCGAGAACTGGGTGATGAAACCCGGCTTGTCGCGTAACGGCCCCAGATAACCCGGATACGTACCCAAATCTCTGTGCGGCCACACGCCAGCCAGTTCCTGCGGCCACACCAGCCTGATGGCCTCGCTCACAGCGCGCCGGTCCCAAACCGTGCCGGGCCGTGCCGGAAGCCCGGCCGCATTGAGGTGGTCGGCGAGGTCATCGAGATCTCCGGCGAAAGATGCGTTCCGCCGAGCGAGTTCCAACACACCGGCCTCGCCGTATCCGGCGCGAATCGCGGCGGGTATATCGGCCCACTGCAACGCGATTCGAATCCGGTGCTGGAGGTGGCGCTCCGACTCGGCGCGAATCCGCAGCGCCTCCTGCTGGTCCGCGCTACCTGGCCACTGGTCGACAGAGCGGTCGCCGTATACCCGGCGTGGCATCACCGCCAGCGCGCCCGCACCAGGCGGAACCAACTCCTCCTCGTGGTAGCGACCGTGGTCACGCCCCGCTCGTTTGTCGAACTCGGCGAACGCCGCCTTCGCCTCGGTAATCGACTGCTTGCTCAGCTTCTGCGCGTCCTCGGGCGGCCGGAACCGCCTCCCGCCGAACTCTTTCGACATTCGCCTCCCCTCCCGCAGCCGCCCACAGATCGTGCAACGGTACGGTACCGGCGCACATCCCTCGCCTCGATCCCGGTTCAGCGGGCAGCGATCCGTCGCCCACGCTGCATGCTCGCCCGAGATCGGACCAGTCCTACCCGTCAGTCGCCGACGAACAGGAGATATCCGTTGGCTCGGAGCGCGATCGACGCCGCCTGCCTCAGTAGGTCGACAGCCCGCCGCTCGACATCGGTCCGTACCTCGATCCCCTCGATCTGATCCAGGATCAAGCCGAGCTGGTACCGGTTGAACATGGTGTCGCCGTACCGGTAGATGCCTCGTACCAAACTGGTGTCGGGCTGCGCGGCGCACAGCCTGAACAGCGTTTCGTCCGCATCGTCACCGAAGCGGTGTATCTCGGCATGGTTGATGTCCTGCATGACGATGTCTAAAGCCACTGATCCCTATCATCTCCTGACGGCGTCAGAGCCGGTCGCTTCATGTATCCCGGCGACACCCGCTTCAGGAGAGCGAATCACCCGGATTCTGGAGCTGCGGGCACAGCATCGGCATGGTCTCTACCTGGGGGTTGTCCTCAATGTAGTTCAATCGAGTTCAACCAGTTTCGACGGAAGTTGTGGGCAGGATGTGGGCACGAAACCTCGGCTCTACCTGCGGATATGTGGGTACTGTGGTTCGTGCCGATGACCTACCGGGCTGCGTCTCGGCCCGTGCGCCGTTCGAGTGCGGCGGTGATCCGTGCTCGTGCGGCGTCTCCGTAGACGGCGTTGACCCGCAGCCCGTCCCATGCTTTCTCGTATAGCTGGAGTTCGCTCGGCGTGGCGATGCTGAGTTCGGCGCTGATCGTCTCCACGGTCGCGGCCCGGCCGTCCCACAGGTCGAACGATGTCGTGGAGTAGATGAACGGTGCGCCGAGCGGGACGACGCCGAACACGAGTCGCACGTTTCCGAAAGCCGCGCGGAGTAGGTGTCGCAGTTGCGCGGCCATCACGGCATCGTTCCCGAGCGTCGTCCACAAGGCCGCTTCGTGGACCAGCGCGTTCACCGCCCGCGACGCCTACAGCGCGGCAGCGGAAATCAATTTGAGAATGAGCGGCGGCTGAACTCAGTGGGCTCGATCTCCCCACAGTCCTATGAGAGCGCGGCCAAGGAATGCTACGACCTCTCGGAGAAATTCCAAACCGTCTACAACGCGATGCAACGCGTCCTTTTGGAAACCAGCGCGATGGCCGGTGGCTACCAGGCGGTCAAGACGTGGTCGAAAGCCTACGACGACCGCGCCGGCGCAGTGGTGCTGGTGGCGACCAGCTTCGCGCGGGCATTGCAGCACTTCGGGGACGTATGGACTGCGGCCGGCTACAACTGGAAGTGCGCGGAGTACAAAGCTAACCGCGACCCCAACAAGGGTGGCCCACCATCGTTGCCCAGTGGTTTCCCCTCGGAACTACCCTACGGCTCCGGCATCGTCAACGGTGTCGCGTCGTCGGGGACTTACAGTCGCGGACTCGAGACGGACTGGACCGAACTGCAGGACAAGGTCACTGCGCTTGTCTCTGGCGGCGAAGTCCCCGACGGGGACACCGACAAGCTGGCGCGCGCCGCAACCGCATGGAAGACCTTCGCCCAGTGCCGTCCTGCGCTATCGCGTGGCGGGGGCGATACAGCGGGTCGGTCGGCGCGCGGTGGTGGTCTCGGCTCACCGCGGCGGAGCTGGCCATCCACTGCTTGCATGCCATGGACGCCGCTGTTCTTCTGCCTTCGGAGGATGTCGGTGACTGGCAGCGGGCGCTGGTTGAGCGAGGACAGCCATCGGCCGGATTTGAGGTCCGGTTAGCCAAGCTCTGCTTACGTCGCCCTGAACTGGGCAAATGAAGCGCAGGTTTGTGCCCTCGGCGGGACACGCAAACATGGGCAACCGGAAAGCGCCTGGTCATCGCTGATTCCTATTCAATCTGACACTCACTGTCCGCCGGTACGGATAGGTTTCTGGTCCGATCTTCGATGTTCCTGCGGCGGGATTCGAACCTGCGACACCCGCTTTAGGAGACGACAAAATCATCGACCGAATAGTCGACGTCGCAAAGAATCCGGACCAGCCGCCAGTCCTCCAGGACAACGGCAACTGGAAAGTCAACGGCACCCGCAACGGCGTCCAAATCGAAGTCATCGTCGCTCCCGACGGCTCAGTCGTGACCGGCTACCCCATCGGAGGCGAGGGTGTAGTCAGGAACGACACGAATGGCGATCCGATCAAATAGGCTAGGAGAGCGATGAATCCGGACAGGGCGGCACGAGAAGCGCGAAAGCGTCAGCGAGACCCGCAAGCTATCGAAGCTCGTAACCGTCGGCTCAACAAGATGAGCAAGGACTCGCGAGACCTTCTCGAAAGCGTCGCCGACCGCCTGCCTTCTGATCTGGTCGAAAGCTACCGGACCTATAGCGACGTGGGTGAGTGGGTGATGCTCGTCGACGTGCTGTGCGCCAGTCTCATCAAGCGCCGGATCCCGGTCACCGCAGCGGAACGCGATGCCGTGGCGAACGTGCTCGGCCAGTTCAATCTCCCAGTGGAGGGGTACCGCTATCTCAACGACCCCCAAGGCGTGCTGTCTGAGCTCAGCGTGGTCACCGCGTAGATCCTCATGATCCGATCGGGGCGGACGGTGGAGTCGTGCTCGGCGGCGGTGAAGTCCGACCTATATCTTTGGTAGTGGTTTCTTGGTCGGGGTAGCTGCCGGTACCGTGCCGCAGCAGGCAGGGTAGTTCGACTCCGGTGGGGCTCGAGGGTCAAGGGTAGGTGTGGTAGCACATCACCCCGGCTGGATGCTACGCCCGTCGTGTGCCTACGGATTTCGCTACTGCGTACCCGATCGGGTGCCGCGGTCAGCGATGCGGTCAGGAAGACTGGCCTGCCCCTTGTGGTTCGGTCCCGGGCTGATCAATGGGTCCCGTCAGGGGCCCTCGGCAGGTGCCCGTCGTCGGCCACGCCGATGATTGCGTTGTTCTCCGTTCGGAAGTCGAGAAGGGTACCGGTGTAGTGGTCTTGTTGATGAATCCGATTGTCGCGGTGTTAGGTTTAGTGGAAGTCACAGGTACCGGTACTCGGCGGGGCGCGCAAAACATGGGCAACTGAGAAAGGCCTGGTCATCGTGGGTACGTATCCCGTCTGAGGGATCGTGATGTCCTGCGGAAGTAGGGCAATCTGCCCCGAACTCGGTGGTGTCCCGGGCGGGGCACATCGAACATGGGAATGTCCTCTAGGACGAGGGCTTGACCGTTTGTTCGCGTCGAACTGCCATTTGCGGGAGATATCGGCCCGACGGCGATCGTGGCATCTGCGTGCACAACAGCCCCGAGACTTCGACTGTCATGCCGACTTACCACGCTTCGATCAGCGGGGAATTGTGCCCCTGCCGCTGCCATTGCTCAGTGAGGCGACCGAGCCGGGCCGGCGCGGCGATGCCGCGCACGCCTGCGATCTTGCCGCCACGGATCTCGAGGATCGAAACACCCACGACGCGGTCGTCGAGCGTGAAGAGTATGGCTGGGCTGCCGTTGACCACGGCGGCATGGATCGAGGGCGAGCCACCAGCGAGATTGCGCTTGGCCGGGGACGGTTTGAAGCCGGTTTGTACAGCGGCGGCGAGCCGTTCGGGGGTCGTGTACCGGATCAGCGTCTTGGCCAGCCCCAGCGCGCCGTCGGAGACGCCGGTCGCGTCGTCGGTCAGCAGCGCTACCAGTTGTTCGGTCCGGCCCGAGGAGGCGGCGGCGACGAACGCCTCGACAATTCGTCGCGCGGCGGCGTGGTCGATGTCGGTTCCGTTGCTGGCGGCAGTGATTCGACGCCGGGCTCGGTGGGTGTGTTGCTGACTGCCGGATTCGGTGATGCCGAGAATTTCGGCTATCTCGGCGTGGCTGTACGAAAAGGCCTCGCGCAGAACGTAAACGGCCCGTTCGATCGGCGACAGCCGCTCCATGAGCGTCAGCACCGCCAGGGTCACCGATTCGCGCTGCTCGACGGTGTCGGCTGGGCCCAGCATCGGGTCGCCGTCGAGCAGCGGTTCGGGCATCCAGGCGCCGACCGCGCGTTCGCGCCGCACCTTCGCCGAACGGAGCCGGTCGAGCGCCAGGTTGGTGACGATCTTTGTCAGCCATGCCTCGGGCACCTCGACGTACTCGCGGTCGGCGGCCTGCCACCGCAGGAACGCGTCCTGCACCGTGTCCTCGGCGTCGGCGGCCGAGCCGAGCAGACGGTAGGCGAGCGAGGCCAGCCGATTCCGGCTGGCCTCGAAACGCGCCACGGTGGCGGTGTCCATGAGCACGACCCTATGCGGTGACCACGTCGGGCGAGTGCTCTCGGGCGGTGGCCAAGCGGTACCTGTGACTCGGCTTTCCGACGGTCGGGTGGCTCACGATCCAGGCGGCAGTGGCGAGGATTGCCGATTTGACGCGCGCGGCCGTCCGGCCAACCAGGGCCCCCGACTTCGATCGCGCATCACCGTCGACCAGTTGGAAGATCCCGTCCTTCCGGCCGAGGCTGATGTGGTTGCCGATATACGTCAGCTCGGTCGGCGAGACCTTGCGCCCGGTCCGGTCCCCGATGATCGCGGCGATCGCCTGTTTGCTGGTGGGTCCCGCGGAAGCGCAGGACATCGGCAATGGCCGACCATTCGCGCCGATGACGAAGGCGCTGTCACCGGCAACGTAGATATCCGGGTGCGAGACCGACCGCATCTGACGGTCGACCGTGATCTGGCCGTTCGCTATCACTTCGATGCCGCTGGCCGCGGCTATCGGGTGGCAGGCGAAGCCGGCGGCCCACACGGTGGCGTCGGAGGCGAAAGCGGTGCCGTCGGCGGCGACCGCCGCCGACGCCTCGACGCGCGCGATGGTGGAGTGCTCGTGGACCGTGATACCGAACCGGTCGAAGGCACGCAGCAGGTGGCGGCGGGCCTTCGGGCCCAGCCAGCCGCCCAGTTCGCCCCTGGTGGCGAGGCTGACCCGAAGTCCCGGACGGGATTCGGCGATCTCGGTGGCGGCCTCGATCGCGGTCAGGTTGCCGCCGACCACCAGCACCTTCCCGTGCTCGCCCAGCTCGTCCAGGCGTGCGCGCAGGCGCAGCGCGGCCGGCCGCGCTGCCACGTGGAAGGCGTGCTCGTCGACGCCCGGAACGCCGTGGTCGGCGGCGGTGCTGCCGAGCGCATAGAGGAGGGTGTCGTATTCGAGCCGGTCGATGCCCTCGCCGTCGGCGACTGTGACCGTCCGGTGCTCGGCGTCGACGCTTGTTACCCGCGCCAGCCGTAGCCGAATGCTGGTGCCCGCGAACACCTCCGCCAGCGGCCGGTGGCGCAGATCCTGCCCGGCGGCGATCTGATGATTGCGCAGCCGCTCGACGAAATCGGGTTCGGCGTTGACGACGGTGATCTCGAAGTCGTCGGAATGCAGTTGGCGGGCCAGATATCCGGCGGAGAAGGCTCCGGCGTATCCGGCCCCGAGGACGACGATGCGGTGCTTCATGATTCGCTCCTGTCTGGTTCGCGTGCTGCTTGAACGAGACAGCCCCCGATTTCCTGACAGCATCCTTCAGTGACACGGATCACTCTCTGGGCGATTCTCCGGGCGGCGGGAATCAGACGCCGACATTGGGTGCTGGTCGCTCCCTCCCCGCCAAGGAGTCCTGGACGCCGGTCGGGACGGGTGTGCCGACTTATGCGGACGGGACCACGGCCGAAGTGATCTGCCTCACAGACTGTCAGGAATCCAGTCGGTCCGGTGTCTGGTATTCGACCCGCTCGGAACGAAGGAGACACCATGGACAAGAACATCGATGTGGTCGTGATCGGCGGCGGATACGCCGGAGTGATGGCGGCCAATCGCTTGACGCAGCGCGACGGCGTGACGGTGACGGTGATCAATCCGCGGCCGGTCTTCGTCCCGCGGCTACGCCTGCACCAACTGGTGGGCGGCACTCACGACGCGGTCGTCGACTACACCGAAATCCTGGCCGACGGTGTCCGGCTGGTTGTCGACAGCGTGACGCGGATCAACGCGACGGAGCGCAGCGTGACCCTGGCCCAGGGCGGCACGATCGGCTACGACTACCTGATCTACGCGGTCGGCAGCGGCAATGCCGGGCCGCGAGTGCCGGGTGCGGCCGAGTTCGCGTACCCGATCGCGACTCTGGAGGCGGCGCAGCGGCTGCGGTCGGTGCTCTTCGATACGCCCATGACGGCGGCGGTGACGGTGATCGGGGGCGGACCGACCGGGATCGAGACCGCTGCGGAGCTGGCCGAGCAGGGCCGCAGCGTCACCCTGGTCTGTGGCGGGGTGCTCGGTCCGTACCTGCACCCGAAGGCTCGCCGCACGGCCCGCAAGTACTTCGCCGAGCTGGGGGTGAACGTCATCGAAGGCCCCGATGCGGCGGTCACCGCGGTGACACGGGAGGCCGTGGAACTCGGCGACGGCCGGACGCTGGCGAGTGAAGTCACGATCTGGACGGCCGGTTTCGGGGTGCCCGACCTGGCCGGCCGCAGCGGATTGCGCACCGATGTCGCCGGGCGACTGCTCACTGACGAGACGCTGACCAGCGTCGACGATGAGCGCATTGTCGCGGCGGGCGACTCGTCGGCACCGTCTGCCTTGCCGTTCCGGATGAGCGCCTATACCGCGTACTGCCTGGGAGCGCACGCCGCCGACACACTGCTGCACCGGATCGCGGGTGAACAGGCCTCGCCGATCGATCTGTCGTTCCCCGCCATGTGCCTCAGCTTCGGACGCGATGCTGGGATCTACCAGCTCGGCCACAAGGACGACACCGCGATGCGGCTGTACTTCAGCGGCTTCGCAGGCAGGAAGCTCAAGGAATTCGCCTGCTCGGCAGGCATCAAGCACCTGGCGACCGAAGCGCACAAGCCCGGCTCACACCGCTGGTTCAAGGACGGTAAGCACCGGCCGATGCTGCTGCAGGCCCAGCGCGACAACGCAGCGGCGCCGATCGCTCAGTGACACCGAAATCACCGATCGCCGTCTGGTTGCCGGGGCCCGACAACCGACCTGGGAGAACTCCATGAACACCAAATACGAACCAGAGGGGCGGCGGACGGGCCGCAGTGGCGACCACGCCACTGTCGAGGCGACCGAAGCGTTTCTCGCGCACCGCAAACTGCTGTTCACCGTCGCCTACGAGATGCTCGGTTCGGTGGCCGACACCGACGACGTCCTGCAGGAAACGTGGCTGCGCTGGGTCGGCATCGATGCGGCGCACGTCGACGATCCACGCGCCTACCTGATTCGGATCACCACCCGGCAGGCTCTCAACCGGCTGCGCTCGATGAAACGTCGCCGGGAATCCTACGTGGGCTCGTGGCTGCCGGAACCGCTGCTCACCACGCCGGATGTGGCCGCCGATGTCGAACTCTCCGAAAGCGTGTCGATGGCGCTGATGCTCGTCCTCGAGACGCTGACCCCGACCGAACGAGCGGTCTTCGTGCTGCGTGAGGCATTCGGGATCGGCTACGACGAGATCGCGGCGGCGGTCGACAGGACCCCCGCCGCCGTGCACCAGATCGCCCACCGCGCCCGCCGCCACGTCGAGGCGCGCCGCCCGCGCCGCACTGTGTCCGCGCGACAGGCCGACGTGGCTCTCGCGGCCTTCCAGCAGGCTCTAGAAACCCGGGATCTGCAGGGTCTAATCGACGTGCTCGCCTCCGATGTGGTGGCGATCAGCGACGGCGGCGGCATCAAACAGGCCACGCCCCGGCCGGTTATCGGCGCCGACAAGGTGGCCCGCTTCATCGTCGGCGGCCTCACCAAACGAGGTGTCACGCTCACTATCGAGCCGACCGCGGTCAACGGCGGCCCGGCCCTGGCTCTGCACGTCGACGGGGAACTCGACGGTGTCATCGCGCTGCGGGTCGAGGACGCCTTCATCACCGGCCTCTACTACGTCCGCAACCCGCAGAAGCTGACCCACATCGACACCGAGACCCCGCTCACCCTGCGATGAGCACCGATCGCGGCCCCATCTTTCGAGGAGTAGATATGAACACCCCGGCGCCCTCCGCCACCGCCGTACCTGCGTCCCGATGGGCACTGGTGGCGGGAACCGTCTTCGTGCTCACCGCGATCGTCGGCGTCCTGCTCGTCGCCTTCGCCTGGCCATCGGCGCGCTCGTCGGTTCACGATGTGCCGATCGCCGTCGCCGGGCCGCCCACCGCCGTCACGCAGATCCGCACCGCACTGGAACAACGGCTGCCGGGCGGTTTCGAGATCACCACGGTCCACGACACAGCGGCTGCTGAACAACTCATCAGCGACCGGCAGGTATATGGGGCGATCGACCTCAGTTCCGGCACGCCACAGGTCATCGTTGCTTCCGCCGCGAGCACCTCGGTCGCCCAGACGCTGCAGGCCATGGCGACCGGCCTCAGCCAGGCGGGCGGGACCAGCACCCCGATCGCTGTCCGCGATCTCGCCGCCCTGCCCGCCGACGATCCACGCGGCGCCGGGCTAGCAGCGGGTGCGCTGCCACTTGTCATGGGCGGTCTACTGGCCGCCGTGCTGCTGACCAGACTCGTGCACGGCACCATCCGGCGGGTCACCGGCGCACTCTCCTTCGCGGTTACCGGTGGCATGGCGGTGGCGGCGATTCTGCAGTACTGGCTCGGCTCACTGAGCGGGTCCTACCCGGCCAATGCCGGTGCCATCGGCCTGGCCATCGCGGCCACCTCGCTGACCGTTCTCGGGCTGGAATCACTGCTCGGATACGCCGGAATCGGGATCGGCGCGGTGGTCATGATGCTCGTCGGCAACCCCCTCTCGGGGACGGCGACCGCACCCGAGATGCTGCCCGGATGGTCGGGTGCGTTCGGCCAATTGCTGCCGCCCGGGGCCGGTGGCCGGTTGCTGCGGTCGACCGCCTTCTTCGACGGCCGCGGCGCCACCCACGCCGTGATCGTGCTGGCGGCTTGGGTCGCTCTCGGTGCAGTGCTGTGTCTGGTCGGCACCCTGCGCTCTGCCGGTGGAGGTCACGACTCGAATGCCGGGGTTGATCGGCAACCGGTGATGAATCGCTGACGGATCATGGAGCGACGGCACATCGGGCGGTGGCGGTCGCTCCCTCGACGCGCGTGGCCTTTCCGCTGGCATGAGACTCCGGCGAGGTGTCACCGTACCCCCAGTGCCGTTGGCGCACTGAAGGTTTCGGTTTCAGTTACTGCGTTCGAACTCGCCGTCGTTCGCGCCCGCGTGGAAGGCGGTCCGCCGACGCGCGAGCACGCCGATCGTGCGCTCGGCGTCCTGCCGGTCCGGTTTTTGGGTCTTGTGCTTGCTGGAGGTTCGTACCAGCACAACCGCTTGACCTGTGCGTTTCGGTGGGCACAAAGCGTAGGTGAACGGAAAAATGGTGCCCTCGGGGAATCGAACCTGGGACGCCAAAAACCGCCCTGGCCTGCGGAGACGCAGTCGAATTCGGTGCCCTCGGCGGGACACGCAAAACATGGGCAACTGCAAAACGCCTGGTCATCGTGGGTACGTATCCCGTCTGAGGGATCGCGATGCCCTGCGGGCGTTGGTCAATCGGCCCCAAATCTAGGGCTGTGATGGCGCTTGAGAAGAATCCTCAGACTTGCTCGCCGAATGTCCCCAGGCGGAGCAGGGTTTGAGGCTATCAGGTGGAGCGGTGTAGCGGAACGATGGTGTTGTCTGCGGGGATGCTGGGCCGGGCCGCTTCCGGGGTGGTGAGTAGCGCGACGATGGTGATCGGTTCGCCGCAGTGAGGGCAGTCGCGGGTTGCCGCTGGCTGGGGTGTCGTGGCCAGTTCGCTGCGCTGCGTTTCGAAGGGTGTGTCGGTTTGGCTGTTGCGGCGGCGGGCTGCGGTGTTCTTGCAGCGGCTGGAGCAGTAGATGTTGTTTCGACGTGACGGGATGAACTCGCCCCAGCAGATCTGGCAGGTGCGCGCGGTTGGCGGGGGCAGTGGCTGGGAGTCAGGAGACACGGGCGTTGACCGCCTTCCGCAGGTTCTCGGCGGTTTCGCGGTGGTGGCGCAGCCGGTAGCTGGGTCCGTCGATTCCGACGACTGTGGCGCGGTGCAGGAGCCGGTCCAGCATCGCGGCGGCGACCGTAGCGTCTCCGAAAGCGGTTGCCCAGTCAGCGATTCCGACGTTAGTTGTGAGGATGGTGCTCGATTTCAGATAGCGCTGGTTGATCACCTGGAACAGTGCTGAGGCCCCGTCGCCGGGCAGAGGCAGGTAGCCGAGTTCGTCGATGACGAGCAGTTTCGGGCCGGCGAAGAATCGCATGCAGGTGTGCCAGCGGCCTTCGAGGGCGGCCTTGTGGCATTTCGCGGCGAGCTCGGCGGCGGTGGTGAAGTAGACACGGTGACCGGCTTCGACGCCGCCGCGGGCGAGCGCGACCGCGAGCATGGTCTTGCCGACTCCGGGAGGTCCGACGAACAACACGTTGGCGGCGTCGTCGAGGAACCGCAGGCTGGCCAGGTCGCGGATGAGTTTCTCGTCGACGCCGGGTTGAGCGGCGAAGTCGAAGTCGTTGAGGGTCCAGGGTTCGGGCAGGCAGGCGAACCGCAGCCGGGATGTCAGGCGCCGGGATTCGGTGGCATTTACCTCGATCTCGAGCAATCGTTCGAGCGCCGCGGTGATCGAGAGGTTCTCCGATCGGGCTGCGTCGAGGATGCGAGGCAGGTGCTCGGCGGCGTCGCCGAGTTTGAGGTAGGACAGATGAGCGCGCAACTGCTGGTAGCGACGCGCTTCACTCATCTGGGGAATTGTTTTGTCCAACGGATGATCTTCCTTCACTGGCGTTCTTCGATCGGAACATGTTGCGGGGCAACGGAAAGTCGGGCGGCGGTGGCCGCATAGACCGACAGATCGATCACCACTTTCTGGGCGGGATCGGTAGCATCCGCGCGGCCGCGCAGCCGCGCGGACTCGGCCAACGCGGCCGCCGAAGGCGGTCGGCGGGTTTTGTGGGCGCAGGGCTTGCCCGAGTCGAAAGCGGCCAGCACCGACCGCTCCAGCGCCACGACGTGGCCTTCGTCGCGGACGACTCGTCCGGCCCCGTCCGGAGCGCGCAGGTGCGCCGCGACGATCGCGCCAGAGTCGGTGACCAGGCTGATCGCCTCCGAGCCGAGCCGGTGGACCACCGTCATGACGGTGCCGCCCAGACCGGGCGGGACCGAGTACTGGTTGCCGCGCCAGCCGACGAGCCCCTGAGCGGTGACCTTGCGCGGTTCGCGGACCTCGGCCGGATAGGTCACGGCCGGCGCTGGGCGCAGGCATTCGGCGTCGGCGAGCTCGCCGACGGTCGTCTTCAGGCCGTCGCGGACGCGTTTGCGGGCGTCGAGCCGAAGACAGAGCCGATCGAGTGAGGCCTGCGCCGCAGTGACGGTCGAGTCGTCGGATAGAGTTCGCCACCATCGTTGCGCGGCAGCATGATTGGACTTCTCGACCACGCCCTTGCGGTTGCCGTGCCGGGGTGGGCAGATATCGACCCCGACCCCGTAATGCTTCGCAACCCCGGCGAAGGACGGGGTGATTCGGCCTGATTCGGGATAACAGACCGTTGCCATGCGATCGAAGCGCCACCGCCGCGTCACCCCCGTCAACCGCACCACCACCTGGTCCAGCGCCTCGACCAGATGCGCGAAATCCTCAGCGGGAGCCAGAACGCCGCGCCAACGGCCCGAGTGCGCCAGCGCGCCGACCAGCAGGTGCGCGTGCCTGCCGACGCCCCACTCGGCGGGCGGGTCGGGTAACTCGACCCAGTCCCACTGGGTTTCCTCACCCGCAGGGTGAGCGATGATCGCGACATCGCGGCCCTTGGCCGCGTGACAGGGCTCGCAATGCGGGCGCAGTCCCAGCTTCCGGATCGCGGTGGTCAGCGACGGATACGACCCGGTGAACCCCAGCTCGACGATCTCGTCAAACAGCGTCGAGGCCCACAGATGCGGGTCGTCGGCCAACCGGATCCGGCAGTAATCAACGAACGGTTCGATCAGCAACGGCACCGACCGGGCCCGCTGCCCCGGCACCCGGTCACCGTTGAGATAGGCGCGGACCGTCTTGCGGTCCAGGCTCAGGTGGCGGGCGATCGCCGAGATCGACCACCCCTGCTCACGAAGCGCGTGTACTTCCACATCGCCCTCCAGCGACAGCATCCAGAGCCTTCCTCCATGACCATCGCGAACACAAACGCGACGATCATGAGCGAAGACTCAGCAACCGGAGCATCGAATGCGCCGGACACCAACAGGACAACTACCGCCTGGGGACAATCAGCTATCGAGACTGAGGATTCTCAGCTAGCGCCATCATATTCGGGGGGTTGGGGGTATTTCCGCGCGAGGGCACCACGAGTGGTGCCCTCACGGCACTTGCGATGCACCGTCGTTATCCGGAACTCGAGAAGACGGAGGCTTCCATGAGTACAGCAGCTATCGCTATCGAGGCCATTGCCACTGTGGCGGGTACCGGCACCGAGGGCTACAGCGGCGACAACCGGCCCGCGATCGACGCCGACCTTGACTATCGTCCGCTATCGCTGCCCCGACACCGGTATCGACACCCCTCTGCCGGTCACGGTCGGCCCCGACAGGTCGGTGAGCATCACCGCGCCGGAGATCACCGCCTCGACGGCATGCTTCTAAACCGCCGACGTCCAGGCCCCGACAATCCCCGAGGGCACCGTCTCCATCGGCGGCACCACCCAGCCGATCCACTTCCGCATCGACCTGTAGACACATGTGGTGTAAGCGGTACGGGGTCCGGACGGGTGGATCACGATCACCGGGTCCGCCCGGCCGGGCAACGTCGTGAACACGACGACAATCCGGGTTCGGGCTGGTACGACATCGAAAGTGGTCGCGTCTATGCCGCGACCGATGGATACTTCCCTGAAGACCGGACGCCTCATCAATGGCCAGGCCGCAGTCAGGCCCTTCTAAGAGACGGGGGAGGCTCCGCATCCAACCACCTCACCCCGACAGCGGCGTCGGCCGCGCCTCGAGCGAGGTTCCGGCTCAATCCCGGTACAGCGCACCACCGGTTACGAAATCAGACCCGGTTTATAACCGGGTCTGACTTTGTTGTACCTGACGTGTGCACACCCGAAAGGCCCCCTCGTTCCCGGAAGAGCCCTCGCAGACAGCCCTCGCTGCTTGCACAACAGGCACAGGCTGCCGCCCGGCCGCCGATCTGCTGCCCCGTGTCGTCGTGTCGATCACATCACATGGCAGCGCAGGCACACCATGCAACACCCTTCGAGCAACCGCAGCAATTGATCGAGCCAGCCCGGTCCAGCCCAGGAGCAGCTGAGCGAGACATACTTCCCCCCGAGATGGGTGAACCTCGCGTGCCACCGCGCGGCGAGCTCTGAGCCGCGAACTGATCGAACAGACGCTCAGCTGCCACGCAGTGACGCCCAGGGGAAACACCAAGTGCACCACGAGGCCGGTGGCTGCGGGTGCGCGCGTAGCGGGCGGTCACCCGGGTTGCCGGTGCCGCACGGGGGCCGGGAGGTTGGTTCGTGGTGACGGTCAGCGGTTGAGGTAGGCGGCCAGGCCACCGAGTTCCTCGTTGGCGATGAACACCGAACGGACGTTGATGATGGCCTCTTCGACGTGGGTGGTGCAGCCCCAGGCCGAGTCGCCCCACGAATCGGCGATCTTCAGCTCGGCCGGCGCGGTGCAGCCGGCGGTGCCGCCGAGCTGGCAGTGCTCAGGGTGCGGCGTGGTGGCCTGTACGGCAGCCGCGGCTCGTATCTGGGCGGCGAGCTCGGCGGCGGCAGCGGCGCGTTGCTCGGCATCTTCGCGCAACTGGCGTTCGGCGCGTACCGCCTTGATGGTGGCCAGGCGCAGCTCCAGGTGCTGCGCGACCTGGTCGGCGAGATAGCCGAGCACGGTTGCCTGCACCTCGCTCAACTCCCGAGGCATGGCGTCGATTGCGGTAACGGTGCCGAGGTGGTGCCCGTCGACGGTGACGATCGGGGCGGCGGCGTAGAACCGCAGCCCCAGCTCACCACGTACCAACGGATGATCGAGGGTACGCGGATCCGTGACCGCGTCGTTGACCACGTACGGGCCCTCGGCGCAGAACGCCGACGCGCACAGTCCCGGTTCCGTGCCGACCTGCGCGACACCATCCAGTCCCTTGGCCGCGGCGAACCAGACCCGGTCGGCGTCGACGATGCTGACCGTGGCGATCGGGGTGCCGCACACCGCTGCGGCGGTCGCCGCGATGGTGTCGAACTGGCCGTCGGTTGGAGCGTCGAGGATCTCGTAACGGCGTACCGCAGCTAGCCGGGCGGGGTCGGTGAGGGCGGTTCTGTCAGCGGTGATGGACACGGTGTGGTGCTCGCTTCCCATGGGGGTGTTCAGGCCGGGATAGGGTACGTGGTTGCGGCGGTCATGCCGCATCCGCTGTGGCTGCCGTGATGCCGGCGCGGTCGAGGACTCGGTACACCGTCGGGCGCGACACCTCGAACAGCTCCGCCAGTTCGGCGATGGTGTGCTCGCCGGCGGCGTGCAGTTCGAGCAGGTGCGCCTGGCGGGCCTTCGACAGTTTCAGGGCCCGGCCGCGCGGGGATCGAGCAGGCCAAAGGGATGTTGATGCTGGTGTACGGGATCGGTGAACGGCAAGCGTTCGCGCTGCTGCGGTCCTGCTCGCAACACACCAACGTGCGACTACGCGAACTGGCCGGGCGGATCCTCACCGAACTACCCACCGCGGGCGGGCAAGCCCCCACAGCCCCGATACGCGTCGAGCTGAACCGGATCCTGACCGGACATCCCCGGCCGATGAAGCCACCCGCGATCGCGCCGAGCCGAGGCGCCCGGTGCGCGGATCGGCTGACCTGAGCACCTGGACACACCGCCGGAGGGATGGTGTCGGAGAACCGATCGATTCTCAACACCCACAGCTGATTCGGTTTTGCTCTTCTCGGAACTAGCCGTCGCATGGCGGTAGATCCCGGCAGGCCCAGCAAGTCCGAGTACGACATCGCGATCACTGGAGGCACCGGCAGCTACAAAGCAGCCCGTGGCTACATCCACGTCAAGGTCGTCTCCGAGACGAGCACCGACCTGACCGTTCACCTCAACTGACGTCCCGGCGAGCTGCTTGGTCCAGTAGCAGCCGCTTGCGATGTTGGAACCGATCGGTTCTCGACATCCTCGCGGGGTTTCATCCGTAATGGGTGATCCCTGCCCCCAGAGGTGCTCATAGCCTGTGGTTGAGCGAGTAGAGGTGGGGAGCCACTGGGCGGGTCTGCCGTGTGCACTGACCCGTTCGTCCGGCTCACCGCGACACGGCTCCGGGGACTCTTGCGTGATCTGGCCGGGTTCGTGTCATCGACTGCAAGGCCAGTGCACGATCTCGTTGGAGGGGAAATGACCAGAACTGATCCACAGGAATTCTCCACTTCGCTCGACACCATCGCCCAGCGCCACAGCGCCGGCGACGGCACAGTTTCGGTGGAGTCCTCCACTTACATCCCCGAGGTCAGAGCGGCGGATATTCCGCAGGAGGTCAAAGACGCCGTTCAACCGGCCGAGACCGGCATGCTGGAGCAGCTGCGCCACACCGGCGACGCCGCGTACACGTACGCTCAGCGCGTCCTCGCCGGTGACATCTCAGGCGAACAGTTCGAGGACCTGATCAATCAACTGATGGAAAGCGCCCAAACCCAGTTCATTCAGCTGCAGGACTCGACCAAGTCAGCACTCAAAAGCCTCGGCAGCCAGCACCCTGACTGGCAAGCGATGATCGTTTCCGTATTCGAAGCGGTCACCAACCTGCAGCTCAACCTGCTGACAGAGGAATTCGACTTCCTTCAATCGCTGATGTCGCACACGCCCCAGCAGGCAGGTCAGGTGAACGGATTCTTCAGCGACTTGATGCGTCACCTCGTGGACGGGTGGAGCCAGATCGTGGGGTGATACCGGCAGCTCGGCGTGGGCTCGGGTGTGCCTGTGCGGGTTCGCGCCACCGGCTCCTTGTGTGACGAGCGCACAACCGAAGGAGGAGGAAATGACCAAAGCTGAGCAAGATCTCGAGGTCGAGCAGTATCCCTTGTCCGCCGCGTCGGAGGCGACTGAACGTGCGTCGATCGGCTGGTACAAGTTGCACAACGACTCGGACAGCCCCGTCGCCGCCGTGGTAGCAAACGGCCGAGATGGGTCCCGCCTGAGGGTGATCGTGATTCCGCCCGGTGACACCAGTGGCCAGTTCGATGACGGTAGCCACGTATTCTTCTTGTGGGCTTCCTGGGCATCAGAGGTGTACGAGTGCGCCACCGGCACAGTCTGGGCCCACTTCCATGGGGACTTGCGGGGGAACCAGGTGAACAACGTGAGTTCGTTCCAGTAGCCGTGACCAGGGGTCCTGGCTTGGCCGGGACCCCTGATCGCCAGCGGGGACAGGCGGACGTATCCCCCGCCCTAAAGGGTCCAAGTCCGCCGGACCCGGCGATAAGACACCACCACAAATAGTTCCGCGAGTAGGTAGCACCTGTGGAGAAAAGACTGGGCTCACCGACAGCGAACTGGCCTTTAAGACGCCCTGGGCTCCAATGAGTCGGCGCGCCTAGCCATGCAGGATGAGACGATGCGGGCTATCGCACACGAGCTGACCGCCATCCCGGCGGGGTTGCCCATGTTTTGTGTTTCCTAGGGGCTCAAACTGGGGCAACCGTTTGTCCTGCACGTTTTCGGTTCTGTTGGCGATCTGGTAGCGATACACGAATCAAAAAATCCGATTGACCTGCGGAAACGAGGTCGCAGATAAGTGCCCTCGGCAGGGCACACAAAACATGGGCAACCGGAAAACGCCTAGTCATCGTGGGTGTTTATCCGATTTGACGTTCGGACGGATATGCCGTGTTGCAACTCCTGGACGCTATCCGGAGTTGCTGAACCCGCAGATCGCTGGAACGGTGATAGCACTTGAGAAGGCGGGCCCTGTCGGTGAAGGCCCAGGGCGTGAATTGCACCCCGTGGTCGGAATGAATGATCGTCCCGGCCCGCGGTGAACGGTTGGCGATGGCCATTCCCAGCGCGTTGGTCACCAGCGCGGCGGTCTGGGTCGAGTCGATCGACCAGCCGACGACCCGGCGGGAGAACGTGTCGAGCACGACCGCGCAGTACACCTTTGCCTTCCCGGGTGTGATGCTCGGTAATGTCGTTGACCCACAACTGATTTGGCCGCGATCGCGTGAACGACCGGCTGACCAGATCGCCAGGCAACAGTCGCCGCCGCCTCTCGGTCCGCCCGGTCGCCACCAGCACCTCGTCGACCGGATCCGGACCCACAACCCTCGTCAGCACACCCAGACCGATCCGATCAGTCAGCCGACCGGCCGCCTCCAACTCCGCCGCGAACCGGCACCATAGTCCGAAACCAACTGCTGCACAGCCGATCTCACGTGCCAACCGAATCAGCACCATGACCTGAGCAAACCTCCAAAGTTAACGGCATTGCTACCAAACCCAGGACGGTTCACCGACACCGAATGGGATCGGCTCGAATCGCCTGCAACACACCGGCGATCTTGCTGAGATCACGTCATTGTGACACCGTCTGTCCCGTCTATATCTGTCTATTGTGAATGGTGGTGAGTCGTGCCAGAGTTCAACGGGCACAACGGCGCCGGGCAGCTCAGTCTGAGCACAGCGGCCGCGCGCAAGCTGTCGTCGACGACCAAGTCCGTACCGCAGATGCAGGGCATCACCCCGCGCTGGCTGCTTGACCAGTTGCCTTGGGTGGAGGCCAGGGGTGGTGCGTACCGGGTCAACCGGCGGCTGAACTACACGCTGGGCGACGGGCGACTGAACTTCCACGCCACCGGCAATGCGGTACAGGTCATTCCGGCCGAGCTGACCGAACTCCCATGGCTGCGGAATTTCGCCGATACCGACGTGTTGCAAGCCCTTGCCGACAGATTCACCCAACATGAATACGAACCGGGGGAAGTGTTGGTAGCGGCAGGCACTCGAGCCGACCAGCTCCATCTGCTCGTACACGGACGGCTCACCAAACTCAGCGAAGGCGAGTTCGGGGAAGAGTCGATCCTGGAAATCATCGCCGACGGTGACTATTTCGGCAACGAAGCATTGATCGGCCCCGAGAGTGCCTGGAATTACTCGATCAAGGCCACCACAGCCTGCACGGTGATGTCACTGCCAAAGTCGGCCTTTCAGGAGCTGCTCGAACAGTCCGAGGCACTGCGCGACCAGCTGGAGCGCCATCAAGCGACCAGAGGAAAATCGCAGAACGCTCATGGCGAGGCCGGTGTGGACGTCATGTCCGGTCATCGCGGTGAAATTCCCATCGCAGGCACATTCGTCGACTATGAACTCGAGCCACGCGAATACGAGCTGAACATCGCGCAGACCATCCTTCGAGTGCACACCCGGGTCTCCGACCTCTACAACGAACCGATCGACCAGCTCGAGCAGCAACTGCGACTGACCATCGAAGCGGTGCGGGAGCGTCAGGAGTACGAGCTGGTCAACAACAAGGAATTCGGCCTGCTGCACAATGCGGACTTCAGCCAACGGATCTACACCCGTAGCGGCCCGCCCACTCCGCACGACATGGATCAGTTGCTTAACACCGTCTGGAAGAACCCCAGTTTCATTCTCGCCCATCCGGATGCCATTGCCGCCTTCCGCGACGAGTGCACCCGACAGGGCGTTTCCCCGGAAACCATCCACGTCCCCGGCGGTCGACTGTCCGCATGGCGCGGTGTGCCCATCTATCCCTGCTGGAAAATCCCGATCAGCGATCGGCGCACCACGTCGATCATGGTGGTGCGCACCGGCGAAGCGGAACGGGGCGTCATCGGTCTGCGCAAGACCGGCCTGGTCGACGAGTACGAGCCCGGCCTGAGCGTGCGGTTCATGAGCATCGACGAGAAGGCGATCGTCAACTACCTGATCACCTGCTACTACTCGCTGGCCGTGCTGGTGCCGGACGCCCTGGGCGTACTGGAGAACGTTCAGCTCGGGAGCGCCCATGGCCCCCACCGCTGATGCGGACCCCTTCGCGCGCGCCCGTGAGCTGATCACCCCCGGCCTACAGGCAGCGGTGGATCAGATGAACCCAGCGACGCGCCAGGTCATCGGCTACCACTTCGGTTGGTGGGACGAACAGGGCCGTCCCCAGGCAGAAGGTGCGGGCAAGGCGGTGCGGCCCACTTTGGCGATGCTCGCGGCGCGGGCCGTCGGCGGCACCGCCGAACGCGCGACCAACGCGGCCATCGCGGTCGAGCTGGCGCACAACTCCTCATTGCTGCATGACGACGTCATAGACTCCGACCGCACCCGGCGCCACCGCCCCACCGCGTGGACGGTCTACGGCATACCCGCAGCCATCCTCGCCGGTGACGCCCTGGTAACACTGGCTACTGAGGCTCTCATCGCCGACAGTCCGACGCTGGCCACCGAGGGGGTGCCTCGACTCAATGCGGCACTGCTGCGGGTCGTTGACGGCCAAGTCGCCGACATGGCGTTCGAAGGCCGGTCTGACGTGCGGCTCGACGAGTGCATCAAGATGGCCGGCAACAAGACCAGCTCATTGTTCGCCGCCGCGTGCGAGCTCGGCGCGATTGCCGCCGGAGCCACACCACAACGAGTCCGGCAGCTACACCAGTTCGGCGAACACCTCGGCCTCGCGTTCCAACTCGTCGACGATCTCCTTGGCATCTGGGGCGATCCGGCCACCACCGGCAAGCCCGTACTGTCCGACCTACGTACCCGCAAGAAGTCACTGCCAGTGGTGGCCGCCCTGGTCACCGGCAACAGCGCCGCCAGGCAGTTGGCCCAGCTGTACCATCGCGCCGATCCGCTGGACGATGCCGATCTGCGGACCTGCGCCGAGCTCATCGAGCAGGCTGGGGGACACTCTTGGGCACGTGCGGAAGCGCAGCGCCAACTCGATGCGGCCCTGAAGTGTCTACGCGCGGCGAATCCGGAGTCGAAAGCCGCAGCGGAACTGATGTCCATCGCGCAACGGCTCAGCACTGTGCCTGACACGACTGGGCCCAACACGACGGCACTGGATATCACCGACATCACTGGGGCGATCCCCGTGCGCCCCAACGGTTTCGGCACCGCCACCGCACGGCAAGCTGTTGGCAGGCGCGCGACGGTGACTACCTCTGCTCTGTAGTTCGGCGTGGGTTTCGTTGATCGGGCCGATATCCGCTCACGCGCGACCCCATCGCGCTCGACGATATGGAAGGAATACAGATGGCTCCGAGTGTTGCGGTCATCGGCTCCGGTGTGTCCGGTATGACTGCGGCCTACTTGCTGCGCAACAAGTTCGAGGTCACCGTGTTCGAGGCAGACTCCCGCCTGGGCGGTCACGTCGACACCCGGCATCCCGAACCCGGCTGGCCTGCGGAGATGGCGTTCGCGATTGCCAGCACCATCCACTACCCGAACTTCACCCGGCTAGTGAAGGACCTCGGAGTGGCGACTAAGCCAGTGGACGTGTCCACGGAGGTGTCGTGCTCCGACTGTGGATTCGCCCACCGCAGCGACGATCCCATGGAGCTGGCCAGCCTCCCGTGCCGCCCACCTGGCGTCAGCGAACACGTCTGGCACCGATGCGTCGAGGACTCCAAGCGATTCGTGTCGCACCTGCGAGAGGCCATTCACGCCGAGCCGGACACCACCCTCGAGCAGTTTCTGCTCAAGGAAGAGTTTTCCACTTACTTCGCTGAGCACTTCGTCTACCCCCGGTTGCGGGTATGGCTCCTGACGGACCTCAGGTACACCCCCATCGGGTATCTGACCAACGTGCTGGACCGCTACGGGCTCCTCGGCGGTGCCGAGGCATTCCGATCCTGGTACGTGCTGTCCGAAGGTAGTGCGGCCTACATCAAGCGCATCGCCGCTACCGTGACCTCGATCAAAACCTCGACACCGGTACGCGCGGTCAGCCGTACCGGCGACGGAGTCGCCATCCGGGACGCCGCCGGGAACATCCACCACTTCGACAAGGCCGTGCTGGCCTTGCACGCCCCGCAGGCGCTCGCCTTGCTCACCGAACCCACCGCCGAGCAACGGTCCGTACTCAACGCGTTCGACTACACGCCGCTCGAGGCGGTGCTGCACACGGACGAGAGCATGCTGCCCACCGGATCAGGCAGCGCCGGTGTCGCGATCCAACTGTCGTGTACTAACCCACATCTGCCGCCGCTCACTGCCCACGCAAACATGAATCGAATGCGCGGTGAGACATCGTCCACGACGTACTGGGTGACCTACGACCCCTTCACTCCGGTGAATCCGGCCAGTGTGCTGGCCCGTGAGGTCTTCCGCCACCCGACCATGACCCTGCGGTCCGCCGCGGCCCAACGCCGCCTGCCCGCGCTGTCCGATCACGTCCTCGCCTTCGCGGGCTCTTACCATGGCGACGGCTTCCACGAATCCGGCTGCGCCTCGGGGGTCGCGGCGGCGGAGGCACTCACCGGCAAGGATGCCGAGACCCTGTTCACGGAAGCAGCGTTCACGGAAGCAGCATCCCCGAGCGTGCACACCGCGAATCGAACCCCGGACCGGTCCCGGCCCAAGCTACGGGGCGGCGCGGTACGCCTCCCGTCGACAGGCCGCCCTCCGATCAGGCACCTTCGACCGCCCGGCCTTGACGTCCTTCACTTCTCCGGGCGCCGCGCCCTTGCCGCCGTCCCCGACGCCGGCCACCGCGCGATGGTCGCCAGCGTCCTGGCGTCCGGCCTGGTCGACGAAATGATCGCCCGTACTGCGGACTTCGACCCGCCCATCAACCTCGCGCAGGTCCGCGCCAACGTCAACATGCTCACCACCGAGTTCGAGGCCTTTGGCGTCACCGTTCCCGCTGCTACCACCAGGGACCTCACGCAGATGCGCGCCCTGCTGGTGCCCGTCGCCGACGACGCGCTCGCCCTTGCCCTCGACCGCCTCTGGGTATTCACCCTCAACGTCGACGATGTGTGCTGCCACGATCCCGTGGAAGCCGAAGCCATCATGCGGGACGGCATGCTGGCTGGGCGGTCCGCATCATCGTCGTACACCGAATACATCCAGCACATGTTCACCGAAGTCGCGCGGTTCTGTGATCCGACATTCCTAGCCGTCTACAAGACCTTCTTCTACAACGCGATTACCGGCGTCCTCATGGAGGCAGAGTTCACGCCGGAAGCGTCCGACGAGATCGACAGTGACTTCGTCCGCACTTTCAACGGCTACGGCCAGTTCTGGTTCACCTCACTTCAGTTCATCGACCCCTGCTTGAGCGCCCACCGCAATCGGGCATTCTGGTCGGCGGCGCTGAGCTCCGGTGAGGCGTTTCTCAGCGACATGAATGACGTCCTGTCCTTCTACAAGGAGGCGGTGCATGGTGAGGACTTCCTCGTCAGCAGGATCTATCGCCGCTCGGTACAGGAGAACATTCCTTACCTCGCCGCCTACCGCAGGAGCCTCGACGGCGGCCGGGCCGCCTACCGCCGAATCCTGGATCTCGCCACTGACGAGCAACGCCCGCACCTAGACCGCTTCTTGACCGGCTACGTGTACTGGCACTTCCACTGCCGCCGCTGCCGCTGGCAGGACATCTACCCTGGCCTGCCCCCGATCGACATCTAATATGTCGGCGGTGTGGAAGGAGAACGCAATGCCGCCGCCCAGGCGAAGGCGCTTGCCGCATTGTTGAAATGGCAAGCGGACCATTGCGACGTCGACCGGTGCTGAATTTAGCGCGCTGACGACTCGGTTCTTGGTCTCGTGCTGTTAGAGGTTTGTACCAGGGTAGCCGTTTGACCTGTGCGTCTTCAGTGTGCGCGAAATCGCGTATGAACGACTAATAGTGCCTCTGAGGAATCGAACCTGCGACGCCAAAAGTCGCCTTAGCCTGCGGAAACACTGTCGCAGGTAAGTGCCCTCGGCAGGATTCGAACCTGCGACACCCGCTTTAGGAGAGCGGTGCTCTATCCCCTGAGCTACGAAGGCGTGGGTGGGCTCGGCCCGCCCGGGACGTTCGCAGTCTACCGGGTGAGAGGTTCGGAAGCCGCATCGCTGTCGCGGGGATATCGCGAGAGATCAGAAGCCGCCTCCGTCGAAGCCTCCGCCTCCGTCGAAGCCTCCGCCTCCGTCGAAGCCTCCGCTGTAGTCGCCGCCCGAGTCGTACCCCCCGTCGTAGTCGCCCCCGGCGTCATAGTCCCCATCCGCGACCATCCCGTCTTGGAAACCTTCGCCGTAGCCGCTCTCGAAGCCGTCTCCGCCGTAACCCACTCCGGACATTCCGGCGAACAAGGACGTGAACAGCAGGGTCGAGCCGAGGCCCCACGCTCCGGCGATCAACGCGGGTTTCCACCAGGGCTCGGAGTACCACCCCGCAGGTACCGGCCGCCCTGCCACTCGGCCACCGGGGTAGTAGTTCGGCGTCGATGCCGAGGGAGCGGGTGCGGCCGCGATTCGCCTGCCCTCGTACTCGACTACGCGCTTCTCCGTGACTTGCCCGGCGGTGTCCTGGCCGTCGAGGGCAGGGATCGCGGGGCCTGGGTCCATGTTCATCGCGGTCCGCGCGGCCCTGATGTAGTAGAGCCCCTCCAGGGCGGTCTGCTTCGCCAGTCGTGCCTGTGTGGGGGTGCGGGCCTGGTCGAGTTGTGCGCCTGCCGCGAGATGCCGTTCGGAAGCGTCGGCGAGTGCCTGAACGGCGGCGTCGTTGCCGCCGGAGAGGCTGTAGACCTGGCCGCCCAGTCGTTCGTTCACTTGACGGGCGTCGGCGAGAGCGTCGGCGAGTTCAGTGGCTCCGCGCTGTTTGCCCCGCTGTGTCTGCCATGCCAGTAAGGCGATCAGCGCTATCAGCACTAGCACGATCAGTAGCCACCACATGGCACCTCTTCCGCCGGACCTCGGACCAGTTCAGTTTACTGACCAATAGCTGAGGTCGGGCTCGGTGTGCCAGGTCAGCGCGTTGTCGCTGCCGCTTGCGCCTCGTTGTAGTCGGACGGGTCGAAGTTGCGGGTCTTCCAGCGGTAGAGGACGGTGGCGCCGGGCCAGTTGTTGGTGATGCGGCCGGAGGCGTTGCGGTACCAGCTGGAGCAGAAGTTCCAGGGGGTGTCCTTCAGGCGGCGCTGTAGCCAGTCGTCCCAATGCTGCTCGGCGGTGGGGCGAGCGGCGAGGTAGCGGCCGGGGCGGTCGGTCAGGTAGCGCACGACCTGGCGGATGTAGCGGGCCTGGGATTCGAGCATGTAGATGATGGAGCCGGCGCCGACGTTGGTGTTCGGGCCGTACATCAGGAACAGGTTCGGGAACTGCGGCACGGATAGGCCGAGGTAGGCGCGGGCGCCTTCGTCGCCCCAGACGTCGGCCAGCTTGCGGCCGCCGAGGCCGTAGATGTTCATCGGCGCCAGGAACTCGGTGCCCTTGAAGCCGGTGCCGAAGATGATGACGTCCACGTCGTGCTCGACGCCGTCGGCGGTGCGGATTCCGGTTGGCGTGATCGACTCGATGGCGGTGGTCTCCACGGTGACGTTCGGCTGCGCGAGCGCCGGGAAGTACTCGTTGGAGAACAGTCCGCGCTTGCATCCCGCCGCGTAGTCGGGTGTCAGTTTCGCGCGCAGCTCGGCGTCGGGGACCTGCTTGTCGCGGTGGCGGTCGGCCAAGGCGATCACGGGAGTCTTGATCGCCGGGATGTCGGTGAGCCCGAGGGCGAGCAGTTCGAAGACCGACCAGATGGTGAAGCGCTCGGCGAGGCGGCTGGGTGGGAAGTGCTTGAACAGCGCGTGGTGCAGGGCGCTGTACTCGACGTCGGCTTTCGGCAGCACCCAGGCCGCCGAGCGCTGGAACAGCGTGAGGTGGGCAGCACCCGGTTGAATGCGCGGGATGTATTGGATCGCGCTGGCCCCGGTCCCGATGCAGGCGATGCGCTTGCCGGTCAGGTCGACGTCGTGGTCCCACTCGGCGGAGTGGAAGGCGGCGCCGGTAAAGGTGTCGATGCCGGGGATGTTCGGCAGAGCGGGACGCGAGAGCTGGCCGACCGCCGGGATGAGGACGTCGGCGGTCAGTTGCGCTCCGTCGGCCGTGCGGACGGTCCACTGGCCGGTGCGCTCCTCGAACTCCGCGTCGATCACCTCGGTACCGAAGCGGATGAAACGCCGCAGGCCGTGCTTGTCGGCGACGCCCCGCATGTACTCGTGGATGTCGCGTTGTTCGGAGAAACGCCGTGGCCAATCGGATTTCGGCTCGTAGGACCAGGAGTACAGCGGGGAAGGCACGTCGCAGGCCGCGCCGGGGTAGGTGTTCTCTCGCCAGACACCGCCGAGGTCGGTGGCGCGCTCCAGGATGGTGAAAGTGTCCAACCCGGCCCGCCGCAGCTCCAGCGCCATGCCGAGCCCGCCGAATCCGGCTCCGATGATGATGATGGACGGCGTCGTCATGTTTCGAGGGTACGCAACAGTATTCGCAGGTCCGAAGACATCCGCGGTCAATCAATCGGTATTTCCGGCCACGCGTGGCCGCTGTGTGCAGCGGCCGCTCGGTCGCCCAGCCTGTGCAGGGACATGGACCGCTCGATCGTGCGCGCGTTATTCGCGCGGGCGCCCCGGCATCAGTTGCCCGCGAGTTGGCGTGCGATGACCAATCGCTGAATCTGGTTGGTGCCCTCGAAGATCTGCATCACCTTGGCCTCGCGCATGTAGCGCTCGACGGGGAAATCCTGGGTGTAGCCGTAGCCGCCGAAAACCTGGACCGCGTCGGTGGTGACCTTCATGGCGGCGTCGGTGGCGACGAGTTTGGCCACGCTGGCCTGGCGCGAGTACGGCAGCCCCGCGTCCCGGCGGCGGGCGGCGTCGAGGTAGGTGGCGCGGGCGGCGTCGACCGCGGCGGCCATGTCGGCGAGTACGAAGCCGAGCCCTTGGTGGTCGATGATGTGGCGGCCGAACGCCTCGCGCTCTTTGGCGTACGTGACGGCCTCGTCGAGGGCGCGCTGCGCCAGGCCGGTGGCGACCGCGGCGATGCCGAGGCGGCCGGAGTCCAAGGCGCTGAAAGCGATGGACAGGCCCTGACCCTCGGCGCCGACGCGACGTTCGGTGGGCAGGAACGCGTCGTCGTAGGCGGCGGTGGTGGTGGGCACGGCGCGCAAGCCCATCTTCTCCTCGGGTTTGCCGAAGCTCAGCCCCTCGGTGTCGCCGGGGACCAGGAAGCAGGAGATGCCGCGGGAGCCTTCGCCGGTGCGGGCGAACAGGGTGTAGAAGTCGGCGCGGCCACCGTTGGTGATCCAGGCTTTGGCGCCGGTGATCCGGTAGCCGCCCTCGACCGGGGTGGCGCGGCAGCGCAGCGCGGCCGCGTCGGAACCGGCGTGCGGCTCGGACAGGCTGTAGGCGCCGATGGTCTCGCCGGAAAGCATGCCGGCGAGCCAGCGCTGCTTCTGCTCCTCGGTGCCGAAGGCGAACAGCGGATGACAGCTCAAGCTGTGCACGCTGACCGCGACGGCGACCGCGGCCCAGCGTGCGGCGAGTTCCTCGAGCACCTGGAGGTACACCTCGTAGGGCTGCGCGCCGCCGCCGTATTCCTCCGGATAAGGCAGGCTGAGCAGTCCGGCGGCGCCCAGCGCGGGGAAGACGCCCTCGGGGAAGATTCCGGTCTTCTCGCACTCGGCCACACGCGGCTCGAGCACCTTGTCGGCGATGTCGCGGGTCAGCTCCAGCAGGTCCCTGGCCTCGGGGGTGGGCAGCATTCGGTCCACTGGCATGTCGTCTACTCCGCGGTCGCTCGGTGCGTTTCTCGTGATTCACACTAACCGGGCGTCGAACGGGAGGACCGGCTCGGCGGGGGAAGCGGCGATTCGCGAACCGTCGTCGCGCGAAATGAACCGGTGTGGCACGGCCGGAGATCACGGTACGGACAGGATTTCCGCGAAGGCGCCGGGTTCGGTGCAGAATGTCCCGATCGCCGGTGGCGCAGCCGGGGCGGGGACGCTCGGGCGGCCGTGCTGCACGTGCAGCTGTGTGCACAGGTGCGCGTGAATTTTCCCGCCGCATCGGATCATTCGTGCTGGTCATCGCAGTTTCATCGGCTCTGGGACGAAATGGTGTGCGCGCCCGCGTCATTGGTTTGTCTCATTCGGGTGATATCCCTCCGATCATCTGGCGCAGTGACGCCACACTCGACTAAGACAAGGAGCTGTTGGGATTCGGGATCGACCGGTGTGTCGGCGGCGACGCAGGGGGTGCCGCCGGCATATCGGCCCGGAGCCCTGGTTCCATGCCATGGTCTGCTCTAATATCTGCGTATGAATGCAGATAACCAGGAATGGCGGCCGCGTCTCGCCGAGGATCAGGTCGGACTGGTTGTCGAAGTGTTCCGGATGCTCGCCGATCCGACGCGCGTGCAGGTGCTCTGGGCGCTGGTCGACCGCGAACTATCGGTGAACGATCTGGCCGGGCAAGTCGGCAAGCCGGCGCCTTCGGTGTCGCAGCATCTGGCCAAACTGCGGATGGCGCGGTTGGTGAGCACCCGCCGCTCGGGGACGACGATCTTCTACCGGCTGGAGAACGAGCACGTCCGGCAGTTGGTGGTGGACGCGGTGTACAACGCCGAACATGCGGGGCCCGGCGTCCCCGCGCACCATCGCGGTGTGGGCGCGGTGCGCGAACTCTCCGGCCGAGACGAGGCGAGTGCGTCATGACCCACCGGCACCATCACCACCATGACGGGCACCATCACCGCCATCGGTCGAGTGCGATCGGAGTCCTGCGGGAAATCTTCGTCCCGCACAGTCACGACGCCGCCGACAGCATCGATGACGCGCTGGAAGCAAGCGCGGTCGGGATCCGGGCGGTCGCGATCAGCCTCGTCGTGCTCGGGTGCACCGCGGCACTGCAACTGGTGATCGTCGCGGCGTCCGGTTCGGTGGCGCTGGCCGCGGACACTGTGCACAACTTCTCCGACGCGCTGACCGCGGTTCCCCTGTGGATCGCGTTCGCCCTCGGCCGCAAGGCCGCTACCAGGCGCTATACCTACGGCTTCGGTCGGGCGGAGGATTTGGCCGGGCTATTCGTCGTCGCGATGATCGCCTTGTCGGCGCTGATCGCGGGATACGAGGCGGTGCGCAGGCTGTTCGATCCGGTGCCGCTCGAGCACTTGGGCTGGGTCGCCGCGGCCGGTCTGATCGGGTTCCTCGGCAACGAGACGGTGGCGCTGTACCGGATCCGGGTGGGTCGGCGGATCGGGTCGGCGGCACTCGTGGCCGACGGCCTGCACGCGCGCACCGACGGGTTCACCTCGCTGGCCGTTCTGCTCGGTGCGGGGGGAGTGGCGCTGGGTTTCCCGCTGGCCGACCCGATCGTCGGGTTGCTCATCACCGTCGCGATTCTCGCGGTGCTGCGGACCGCGGCGCGCGACGTCCTGCGCCGGTTGATGGACGCCGTCGAGCCCGAGTTGGTCACCGCGGCCGAGCGGGCATTGTCCGCCGAGCCCGGCGTGCAGGGCGTGCGCAGTTTGCGGATGCGATGGATCGGCCATCGCCTGCACGCGGACGTCGAACTGGACGTCGCCCCGACGATCACGCTCGCGGACGCCCATCGCGTCGCGCACGAGGCACAGCACACCCTCACCCACGTGGTGTCCAAGCTGGACACGGCCGTGGTGCACGCCTATCCGGCGCATTCCGAGGTCGCGGTGCCGGGAGGGGCTGGAAAGTAGGCATCCCCCGTCGGAGTCGTGCGGGGGCGGGCGGAAGTAGAGCCCGTTCGCCGCTGTGCTGGGGTTATGGGGCCTGAAGGGTGCGCTGCCGTGGTCCCGGAGCGGAGCGGGCTGAGCCCGGAGCGTGCCGGGGGAAGCCGGGCTCCGAGGGTGTTCGCCGGCGCGGGCAGCTGGAAGTTGTGGCGTCCGCCGCCGGAGTGATGCGGGGGAACTGCAGCCCAGGGCGTGCGCCCCGGAGTCGTGGTGCCGGGAGTGGCCGGAGCTCGGGGTGTCGGCCGCCGGAGTCGTAGCGCCGGGAACGGCGGGACCTCGAGACGTTCGCTGCCGGTGTCGCGGCGGCCGGGGTCGGCTGGAGTCAGGGCAGCCGCCCACTGGGGCGCGGCGACGAGCTGACCAGCGGGAACTGACGGCGTGCGCCCTCGGATCGATCGGCTGGGAAATCCCCGTCGGCCTTGCCCGAGGCGGCCTACCGTTGGGTAGCATCGCCGGTGTGATGTGGCTCATGGTCGGTGCGTGCTGAACCATGCCGCCGCGTGTACCGACCTTTCCTGAGCTTTTCGACTCGGTCTTACATAGTCGCATTCCGGAAGAATCCGACGCTGTCGAGATCGATGCAGCGGCGGATCGCACCGTCCCCGTCGTCGACAGGGCACTGGGTCACGCGCGCGGCAACGGCCCCGATGCGCCGCACGTGCCGGCCGCCACGACCACTCCGGTCGCCACCTACTGCGTGCGCACCGGCGTCGGGCATCCGTCGTGCACCTGCTCATCGAGCGCGGACTGCTGGAACCGCATGCGCCGATCCGCCCGCAACATCTTCGAATCATCCTCTCGGGGAAAGGGATTCGAACCGGCCGGGCAGGCGCTTGCGCATCGGTACGGCGGAGCCGTGGCGCCGCCGGACACCACCGCCGCAGCGCTGAGCCCGCCGTCTGGGATCGAGCCGGACTCGACGTCGGGGATGACCCTTCTTCGGCTACGGCCCGATGCTCGGGGGCCGGGTACTCGGCCGGTTCCGCCTTGCCTTCGACCATCGCGGTTTCACCGGCGACGTAGCGCGGAGTGCGCTGTCGTCCGCCGTACGAACCGGCGGCGAGCCGATTCCACATCCAGAAGCGATTCGCTGGGTCGGGTGTTCGCCGAGATCACGTCGCAAACCGCCATGGCGGCCGGTACCGATTTGGCTTTCTGAGGGGAAGTCATCGAAGAAGAAGGAGTTGCCGATGTTGAGCACCATGCAGGACGAGCCGTTGTCGCTGGCGACGTTGCTGCGCTACGCATCGACGTTCGCCGGCGATTCGACTGTGTCCACCTGGACCGGTACCGGCGTGCGCACCATGACCTACCGTGAGGTCGGCGCCGAATCGGGGCGGTTGGCGAACGCGCTGCGCTCGCTGGGCATCGGGGTCGGCGATCGGGTCGGCACGTTCATGTGGAACAACAACGAGCACCTGGTCGCCTATATCGCGGTGCCCGCGATGGGCGCGGTGCTGCACGCACTGAACATCCGGTTGTTCCCCGACCAGGTCGTCTACGTGGCCAATCACGCGGAGGACCAGGTGGTTCTGGTGGACGGCACGTTGGTGCCGCTGTTCAGTCAGATCCTGCCGCACCTGACGACGGTCCGCCACGTCATCGTGGTCAACGGTGACGCGGCGACGCTCACCGCGCCCGAGGGCGTGCAGGTGCACTCCTACACCGAGTTGCTCGGCGCGCAGCCGGACACCTACGAGTTCCCGGTGATCGAGGAGCGCTCGGCGGCGGCGATGTGCTACACCTCAGGCACCACCGGTGATCCGAAGGGTGTGGTGTATTCGCATCGCTCGAACTGGCTGCATGCCATGCAGGTGGCCGCGAACAACGGGATGGGCCTGTTCGAAACCGACACCATCCTGGCCATCGTCCCGCTGTTCCACGCGAACGCCTGGGGCCTGCCGTACGCGGCGCTGATGTCGGGGTCGAATCTGTTGATGCCGGACCGGTTCTTGCAGCCGGGCCCGCTGCTGGAGATGATGGCCGCGCAGAAGCCGTCGTTCGCCGCCGCGGTGCCGACGATCTGGGGTGGGGTACTGGCGGCGCTGGCGGCGAGTCCGCAGGACATCACGCACCTGCGCTCGGTGGTGGTGGGCGGCTCGGCGGTGCCGCCGTCGATGATGCGCACCTTCGAGGACAAGCACGGCGTGCGAGTACTGCACGCGTGGGGCATGACCGAGACCTCGCCGCTGGGCAGTGTGGCGCATCCGCCCGCCACCGCGGTCACCGAGCAGGAGAAGTGGGCATACCGGGTGACCCAGGGCCGCTTCCCGGCCGGTGTGCGGGCGCGTCTGGTCGGTGACGACGGCGTGGTGCCCAACGACGGTGTGTCGCTGGGCGAGTTGGAAGTGCGCGGGCCGTGGATCACCGGCTCGTACTATTCGCCGGACGGCGGGGTGGTCGATCCGGAGAAGTTCGACGAGGGCTGGCTGCGCACCGGCGATGTCGGAAAGATCAGCCCTGACGGCTACCTCACGCTGGTGGACCGATCCAAGGACGTGATCAAGTCCGGTGGCGAGTGGATCTCGTCGGTGGACCTGGAGAACGCCGTGATCGGCCATCCCGCGGTGGCCGAGGCCGCGGTGATCGGCGTGCCGGACGAGAAGTGGGACGAGCGCCCGCTCGTGGCCGTCGTGCTCGCCGAGGGTGCTGAGGTGAAACCTCAGGACCTGCGCGACTTCCTGGCCGACAAGTTCGCCAAGTGGCAGTTGCCGGAACGCTGGGCCTTCATCGCCGAGGTTCCCAAGACCAGCGTGGGCAAGTTCGACAAGAAGCGGCTGCGCAGCCAGTACGCCGACGGTGACCTGGAAGTCACCACGCTCGGCTGACCGCGCCGCCCCGCGTCACCACTTCAGCATCGGCAGTGGTGACGTGGGGTGGGTCCGCAGCCGCCGCGCGGCCAGCGATACCAGCCTGCGGTGGAAACCGTGGTTCGGGTAGCGCTTCGCCAGGTCGCGGTATGTTCCGCGGGAGATGCCGAAGCGGCCGAGCAACCCTCGCTCGACGTCGATCGCGTCGGCGCGCCGGAAGATCTCGACCGGATCGTGCGGCGGGCCCGCCGGGCGGATCTTGTGATGCTGGTCGATCATCGACACCACCAGCTCGGTCAGGTCGTCGCGGTCGATACTGGCCAGCCACGCGCGGGCCTGATCACACGAGGGGGCGAGGTAGTCGAAGCTGCCCGCCGACCAGATGCCTATGTCGTGCAAGGCGGCCGCGGTCAAGAATTCCTCACGTGTGCTCGGTCGAGGTTGCTGGTCGGCGGCCAAGAGGTCGCACAGCGTCAGGACGCGCAGCACGTGATTGGTGTAGGCGGCGCGGTCCGACCCGAGCTGTTGCTGCCACGGCGCGAGCCGGGCTTCGACCTCATCGCGAAGATCGTTGCTGCTCATGGCGGTTGACCTTACGCGTAACCGACCGCGACCGACGGCGGCGACGCGCGGCGCGACCGCCGGATACGCGAGAACACCCGGCGCGGGCGAAACAGTTTGCCGCGCCGGGTGTTCAGCTCGGGGTCAGCAGTTGCGCAGTTCGGGGCTCTGGTTGAGCAACTGGGCCCGGGTGCTGATGAACGTGCTGTAGGTGTCGCCGCCGACCGCGGCGAGCGGGAACGCGGCGACCCGGTGGCAGTTCTGGAAGGCGAGCTTCACGCCGAAGTGCCGCTCCAGCCCGCCGCGAATCGCGTCGGAGGCCATGGCGCGCAGCAGTTGTCCACGCGCCACGTCGTCGGGCGGTGCGATCGTGTTGTCGGCGTATTCCTCCGTGCCGGAACGCAGGTCGGCGGCCACGCGGCTGACCACTTCCCAGGCGTACGGCAGCGAGTCGCGTACGACCTCGACGAAGTCGGCGTCGTCGACCTCGCCTCGCTCGGCGCGTTCCAGTATTGCGGTGGGGACATCAAGGGACATGGCGCTCTCCTCCAGTGCTGGACGTCGATGCGATGCCCGAGTCTAATCGAAAGTCGTTGTCAATAATGCTGGATTCGACGTGAAAGTGCTTTTTCCAGTGCGGCTTTGGTGTCGGCCGCCAGCGTCGCGACCAATTCGCCCGCGGGTAGCTCCGGCGTCAGCGTATGGGTTTGACCGGCCCAGAGGTTGACCTCGTCGGGGTTGCCCGCCGCGCGTGCGGCGGCTCGCAGCGGGGCGGTGGCGTAGTGGATCTCCGGGTATCCCACCGGCGCGTTGGCGGTGTGCCGCAGCAGAAACCGGTTGCGCAACCCGCGTGCCCTGCGTCCGGTGAATGCCCGCGTGAGCATCGTCGGCGTGTCGGCTGCCAACGCGGTGCGGTGCACTTGGTTGGTGCCTGCTTCGGGGCAGCGCAGGAATACCGTGCCCAGTTGCGCGGCCGCGGCGCCCGCCGCGAGCGCGGCGGCGATGCCCGCGCCCGTCGCGATCCCTCCGGTGGCCACCAGGGGCCGGTCGGTGGCGGCGGCGAGCAGTTGCAGCAGCGCCAGCAGGCCGAGCGGGTCGGCGGCGTCGTCGGCCGGGCGATCCACGAAGGTCGCGCGGTGCCCGCCCGCTTCCGCGCCCTGGGCGATGAGCACGTCGGCGCCCGCCTCGACCGCGACGCGCGCTTCGGCGACCGAAGTGACTGTTACCCAGACTTCGGAACCGGCGGCGTGCAGCCGCTCGATCTCCGCGGCGCTCGGGCAGCCGAAGGTGAACGACACGGCGGCGACCGGGTCGGCGACGAGCAGGTCGAGCTTGGCGTCCCAGTCGTCGGTGTCGAAGCGCGGATCCCCGAGTTCGTGGTCGGCGCCGAGTTCGGCGAGGTAGTCCGCGAGTTCGGCGGCGGGGGTCGGGGGACCGGGTACGAAGAGGTTCACGCCGAACGGCTTGCCGGTGGCCGCGCGGGTCGCCGCGACGCGCGCCGCGGTGTCGGCCGCGCTGAGATAGCCGGCGGCCAGCTGGGCGAAACCGCCCGCCTCGGCCACCGCGGCGGTCAACTCGGGAGTGGATGGGCCGCCCGCCATCGGGGCCAACACGATCGGAACGTCCACATGGTCGAGGATCACGGTCCGATTGTCGCGCATCTGGACATGTGACTCGGGACTCACCAGCGTTTTTCCGCTGGAAGGTTGCGGAATGGTCACGACGCGGTAGAGTTCCCGTCACGACGGATGCCAAACCGTTATCCGCCCGGCTTCACCGGATCGTTATCGAACCCGGTTCGGCTCGGGCTCCGGCATCCCGGACCCTGTTCTACGACCGAGGACTCAGCTTTGTCGCAGCACCGTGTAGGCCCCAGTTCCATTACCGTCCGAAGCCTCCTCGGCGACGGCGGCGAAACGGGCCGGCCGACGCGGCACCGCGCCGAGCCGTCCGCCACCGAACGCGTGAAGGCCGCCGCGACCGCCGCGGTCGCCGCAGGCGCTCTGATCGGCGCCGCCAGCCAGGTCGCTCCAGCGATCGCCTACGCGTCGCCGTTGCTGCCCGGCTCGCACGACAGTGACGACGAGACGCAGGCCGCGCCCGCCTCCGTGAAGGGTACGAGCATCCTGCCGGTCGCCGAGGCGAAGGCCGCCGAGCCCGTCGCGCAGGCCGCGCCGGAGCCCGTCGCGGTCGCCGGGCAGATCGCTGCCCCGGTCGCCGCTCCGTTCGGCATTCCTAATCTTCCCCCGGAGATCGCAGCCCCGTTGGCCCAGGCCGAAGAGGTCCTCAAGGGCGTACAGCAGCAGGTCGCTCCGGCGCCCGCGGTGCGCCCGGTGGCCGGTGAGATCAGCTCCGGCTTCGGCAGCCGCTGGGGCGCCATGCACTACGGCCTCGACTTCGCCGACGCGCTGGGCGCGCCGATCCACTCGGTCAGCAACGGCACGGTGATCGAGGCGGGACCGGCCTCCGGTTTCGGCTTGTGGGTGCGCGTGCTCCAGGACGACGGCACCACCGCGGTCTACGGCCACGTGAACGAGATGTTCGTGCACGCCGGTCAGCGCGTGAACGCGGGCGACGTGATCGCGACCGTCGGTAACCGAGGGCAGTCCACCGGTCCGCACCTGCACCTGGAGATCTGGGACCAGGCGGGCACCAAGATCGACCCGATGCCGTACCTGGCCGCCAAGGGCGTGCCTTTGCAGTGGGGCCCGTCCTCGCACTGACTTCCCCTGTCCAACTTGAACTTCCGGTCAGCGCACGGGTGCGCGCAGTGGAGCTTCCCGCAACGCGATAGCGCGGGAAGCGGTTGGCGTACGGGTCTTTCAGAGCCGCCCCATGGGCACCGGTCGGTCGCTAGGCTCGGGCCGTGATCGAGCTGGGCGACATCTTCGAGCCTGGGTCACCGCACGGCCGCGTCTACGCCGTGCTGGTGCACCATCCGCGGTCGAGTCTCACCGATATCGCGCAGTACCTGGGCGTTTCGGAAGACCGGGCCGCGGACTCGTTGGATGTGTTGTGTGAATTGCGCGCCGCGGTCCGCATCGAGTCGCCCGAGGGCGAACCGCTGTGGGACGCGCACGCACCGGAATCGTTGTCCGAAGCCGAGGCACGGCGCAGGCAGCAGGAGATCAACCAGATGCACGCGTCCGCGGCGCGCTTGAGCGAGACGTTCCGTTCGGTGCGCCGCTCGCCCCGCGGCAACGGCGCGGTGGTGCCGGTGTACGAGCGGCTGGAGATGCTGGCGGATTTCGAGGAAATGCAGACCGGTGCGCGCAGCTGCGTCAAGCTGATCGAGCGCGGTCCCTATCTCAGCGATCCGGAACGCGAGCGCCGGCTGTTCGAGCTCAAGCGGACCAGGCTCGGCGAAGGAATCCGCTATCAGACCTTGTACCAGGACACCGTCTATCAGGACCCCGAGCGCCTGCGGCACGCCCTGTCCACCAACGCAGGCGGTGCGCAGGCCAGAACGTTGCCCGAACCGCCGTTCAAGCTGATCGTCAGCGACGACGAGCGCGCCAGCCTGGTGCTGCACGCCGACGAACGCAGGCCCGATCCGATGGGTCTGCGCATCACGGGTTCGCCCACGCTCGAGCTGTTGGTCAAGACGTTCGACGTGCTGTGGACGATGGCCGCGCCCATATCGGTGAATCCGGCCGCAGAGGCGCTGGACGAACGTGACCGCGCGATTCTGACCCTGATGGGACTGGGCGCGACCGACGACACCATCGCGCGCAGGCTCGGGATGTCCCGTCGCACGGTTGTCCGCCGGACCGCCCGGCTGCTGGAGCGTCTCGGCGCGAGCACGAGATTCCAGGCGGGGGTGCAGGCCACCCGGCGCGGGTGGCTGTGAGCAAGCTCACCGATCGAGCGAGTCCTGCAACATGACGGGCTCGGCGCCGATATAACGGCAGGCATCAAGCAAGACACCGATTCCATGGGGGAGTGGGCGGCGCTGGACGAGAGGACAGCACCGAAGAGGGGGGACGCGGCCCGCACCGACGGCAGCCGCGGCAATCCGATACAGCGCGCGGGTTGGGCAGTCAAGCCCCTATATGATTGCTCGGTCCGCGCTGGCCCCGGATAACGAACCCTGCGCAGGGTACGGCCCGGGTCCTGGCTCGATGCGAGAGGTGAATGCACTCGAATGGAAACCGCCCGTCGCTCTGCTCGCGGTAGCCGTCGCCGCAGGTCGGGCAGTCCGCTCTTCGCGCAGCTGCTCACCGCCGCCGTCGAGTCTGCCGCCTCCGAGGTCGCGATCCGGTTCAACCCCACGGGAGACCCGGCCGACGATCGGGAACTCACCTACGCCGAGCTGGACGCGGCGTCCTCGCGGCTGGCCAGGGAGCTGATCGAGCGCGGTGTCGGGCCGGGCGACGTGGTCGCCATCGGAATCTCGCGCAGCGTGGAGTCGGTGCTGGCCGTCTGGGCGATCGCCAAGACCGGCGCGGCCTACGTGCCGGTGGATCCGACCTACCCCACCGATCGCATCAACCACATCGTCGCCGACTCCGGCGCCACGGTGGGCCTGACCACCTCGGCGCATCGCCCTGTGCTCGGCACCGGCGTGTACTGGATCGAGCTGGACGACCCGGTGCAGGCGGCGCGCATCGCCGCGCGCCCGGAGCACCCCATCTCCTACACCGACCGGGTCCGTCCGCTGGACGAGCGGCACCCGGCCTATGTCATCTACACCTCGGGGTCCACCGGCAAGCCGAAGGGCGTCGTGGTCTCGCACAGCGGCCTCGCCGGACTGGTGACCGCCGAGCGCGAGCACTACGGGGTGACGGAAGAGTCGCGCGTTCTGCACGTCTGCTCGCCGAACTTCGACGTCTCCGTACTCGAACTGCTGCTGGCCTTCTCCACCGGCGCGACGCTGGTGATCGCGCCGCCGTCGGTGTTCGGCGGTTTCGAACTGGCGGATCTGCTGCGGCGCGAGCACGTCACGCACATGCTCATCACGCCGGGCGCACTGGAATCGGTGGATCCGGCGGGGCTCGACGACCTGCAGGCCGTGGTGGTGGCCGGCGACAAGTTCGGGCCCGAACTGCTCGCCCGCTGGGCGGCCGAGCGCGAGTTCTACAACGGCTACGGGCCCACCGAGGCCACGATCCTGGCCACCAGTACGCCACCGATGACGCCGGGCGAGCCGATCACGATCGGCACGGCCATCCCGGGAGTCGGGGCGTTCGTGCTGGACTCGCGGCTGCGGCCGGTGCCTGCCGGGGTGGTCGGCGAGCTGTATCTGTCCGGTCCCGCGCTGGCGCAGGGCTATCTCAACCGGCCGGGCCTGACCGCGGAGCGATTCGTCGCCAGCCCGTTCGGCGCCGACACCGGCAACCCCGCCGCGCGGCTCTACCGCACCGGCGACCTGGTGCGTCGCAGCGAAGCCGGGGGTCAGGACGGCGGCGTCATCGAATACCTGGGCCGCTCGGACTTCCAGGTGAAGATCCGCGGTTTCCGCATCGAACTGGGTGAAATCGACAACGCGCTGACCAGCCACCCGGACATCGACTTCGCGGCCACCCTCGGCAAGACGTTGCCGTCGGGCGCGACGGCGCTGGTGTCCTATGTGCTGCCGCGCCCGGGAGCCGACGTGGACACCGGCGCGCTCGCCGAGTTCATCGGTGAGTCGTTGCCTGCTTACATGATTCCGGCGTCGATCATGGTGTTGGGGGAGATTCCGTTGACGCCGGTGGGGAAGTTGGATCGGGCGGCGTTGCCGGAGCCGGTGTTCGCCGCGCGCGCGTTTCGTGTGCCTTCGACGCCGGTCGAGGAGATCGTGGCGGGGGTGTTCGCGGCGTTGTTGGTGGCCGAGGAGGACGGTCGCGTCGGTGCGGATGACGACTTTTTCGAGTTGGGTGGTAATTCGTTGTTGGCGGCGCAGGCGGCCGCGCGGATCGGTGCGGCGTTGGATGTGCGGGTGCCGGTGCAGTTGCTGTTCGAGGCGACCACGGTCGCGGGTTTGGCGGCGCGGGTCGAGCAGCATGCGGGGTCGGCGGCGGGGCAGGCGTTGCGGGCGTGGCCGCGTCCGGGGCGGGTGCCGTTGTCGTATGCCCAGCAGCGGATGTGGTTTTTGAACCGGTTCGATCCTGTGAGCGGGGTGAACAATATCCCGGTCGCGGTGCGGTTGTCGGGGCGGTTGGATGTGGCGGCGTTGCGGGCGGCGGTCGGTGATCTGGCCGAGCGGCACGAGGTGCTGCGCACTGTCTA